>CAZQOX010000302.1:0-2002 GCA_964594895.1 uncultured Candidatus Bathyarchaeia archaeon | reverse complement strand
AAGGCGGGCACCGAGGCCATGCAGAACTGCATCGGCCTGGTCGGCAGCGGGATGCAGAGGTACGCCATGGCTATAGGGGCGGACACCGCCCAGGGGAGACCGGCTGACGCGCTGGAGTACACCGCGGCCTGCGGTGGAGCAGCGTTCATCTTCGCGGAACGTAGCGCAGACACCGTCGCCTACCTCGAGGCCTCATACAGCTACGTGACCGATACACCCGACTTCTGGAGGCGAGCCAAGGAGATGTACCCCCGCCACGGGAGCAGGTTCACTGGCGAACCCGCATACTATAAACACATCCAGGGCGCGGCCAAAGGGCTGCTGGCGGAGACCGGTTACGAGCCCGAGGACTTCAATTATGCGGTGTTCCACCAGCCCAACACCAAGTTCCCGATACGTGTGGGCCGGGGGCTCGGCTTCACCATGGATCAGATCGACCCGGGGCTCGTGGCCCCCAAGATCGGGAACACCTACGCCGGGAGCACCCCGGTCGGCCTCGCCGCGACGCTGGACATCGCGGAGCCCGGCGACAGGATATTCGCGGTGAGCTACGGCTCCGGCAGCGGCAGCGACGCCTTCATCTTCACGGTTCAGGAGGCGATAACCTGGAAGCGGGGCGGGCCGAAGCTGGCCAGCTTCATCGACCGCAAGAAGTACGTGGACTACGCCACGTACCTCAGGTTCAGGGGGCAGATCGTCCAATGAGGAAGGTGGCGGTGGCTGGCGTCGGCCTCGTGAAGGTCAGCGAGCACTGGGGCAAGGCCCTCGGCGCCCTCTTCGCGGACGCCGCGCTTCAGGCGATGAAGGACGCAGGCACAGACGACGTAGACGGCCTCTACGTGAGCAACATGAGCGGCGCCCTCATGCAGGAACAGCTCAACATGGGCGCACATATGGCCGACGCCATAGCCAAGCCGGGTCTCTCCGCCGTCAGGGTGGAGGCGGGCTCGGCCAGCGGAGGCGTCGCGTTCCACGAGGCCGTCAAGGCTGTGGCCTCCGGGTACAGCGACTGCGTGCTGGTGGCGGGCGTCGAGAAGATGAGCGACGTCCTCCCAGAGGTAGTCACCAAGAGCCTCGTGATGGAGGAGGAGCAGGAGTACTCGGCCTACACGGGCGTCACCAAGGCGGGGCTCAGCGCCATGCTCCACAGGCTCTACCTTGACCTCTACGCGGAGCCCAGCGATGTGGGCATGATGGCTGTTCAGAGCCACGACAACGCGGTGGGCTGCAGGCACGCCCAGTACCCGTTCAGGATGAGCATCGAACGAGCCATGGACAGCCCGATGGAGGCGGACCCGATACACATGATGGAGTGCGCTGGCGTCGGGGACGGAGCAGCCGCCATCGTTCTGGTCCCAGCGGACACCGACGGCGTCGAGGTTGCCGGCACGACGGTGGCAACAGATTACTGCAGCCTCCCCATGAGGGAGGACCCGCTGACTCTGGGTGCGGTAAAGACAGCTGCCGAGAAGGCTTACAAGATGGCCGCCGTGAAGCCCGGCGACATCGACCTCGTCGAGGTCCAGGACGACTTCACCATCAACGGGGTCCTCAGCCTGGAGAGCCTCGGGCTCGTCGAGCGTGGGAAAGCCGCCAAGCTCGTGGCCGAGGGAGGCGCAGCCAGAGACGGAGAGCTCCCGACCAACACGTTCGGCGGCCTCAAGGCGCGGGGTAACCCGCTGGGCGCCACCGGAATATACCAGGTAGTCGAGGTCGCCCTGCAGCTCAGGGGCGCCGCGGGTGACCACCAGGTAGAGGACGCCGGGGTGGGGTTGGCCCAGAACATGGGAGGGCTGGGCTCCACGTGTGCGGTGACCATACTGAGGAGGCTGGGACGATGAGCGTGCCACGCTACTGGAGAGAGGAGGTGCCAAGGTACCGGCTGCTAGGCAAGATGTGCGCAGGCTGTGGGGCAAAGTTCTTCCCCGCGCGCCCGGTGTGCACGGAGTGCGGCTCCACCGAGTTCAAGGACCACAAGCTGGCGGAGGCCGGGGAGGTGGTC
>CAZQOX010000301.1:0-2018 GCA_964594895.1 uncultured Candidatus Bathyarchaeia archaeon | reverse complement strand
GTGTCGACGATGCCCGCCTTGAGCATCTCGGATAATGCGTCGATGAGCCCCGACCCGCAGATGCCGACGGGTTCGGCGTCGTCTATGGTGGTGAGGATGGGCTCTAGGCTGTCCTGATCGATCCAGACTCCCTCTATGGCTCCTGAGGCCGCCCTCATGCCGTGCCTGATGTGGGCGCCTTCGAAGGCTGGCCCCGAGGCGCAGGAGCAGGCGACCATGCGGTCCTTGTCTCCGACGACTATCTCGGTGTTGGTGCCGATGTCGATCAGGAAGCAGGGCTCGTCTGACCTGTGGACCCCCGTGGCTAGGATGGATGCGACGCAGTCGGCCCCGACGAACCCGGCGATGAGTGGGAGGACGTGTATCTTCCCCTTTGGGTTCCCCAGGTTGAACGGCGCCGATTCCAGGTCTCTCTGCCCTAAATCTTCCGGCGTGAAGGGGCTGCGGGTCAGTGGAAGAGGATCCAGGTCGAGGAGGAAGTGATGCATGGCCGTGTTCCCCACGAACACAAGCTCATACACGTCACGTGGATCAGCGTCGACCTTCCCACACGCGTCTGCAAGCATCTGGCGTATGCCTTCCACCAGCGACCTGTGCAGGGTTTCCCGCTGGTCGCCGCCGCCCAACGCGTATGTGAGCCGAGTCATGATGTCCTCACCGTACGGTATCTGGGGGTTCATCGCGGTTACGACGCTCAACGCGTCTCCGGTCGCGAGGTCCATCAAGTATCCCGCCAGCTTCGTGGTTCCGACGTCGACGGCGAACCCATGGATCGGCGCGTCGCGGGATGGGCGAGTATCGATTACCGTGTCACCGCACAGGATCTGCGTGGCTTCACCCGCCGCCTGTCTTCTTATGTCGGGATCGAGTGCCACGGGGGTGTCCAGGCCTTCGCTCTGGAGTCTCTGAGCGGCTCTCCGGCTCTCCTCTGGCACGAGGATGACCACGTCGCCCATAATCTGTGAGCGGCATGCGAGCCTGTAGCCCTCGCCGAGCCTGTCTCCGCCGAGATGATCCACCTCCTCAGGGGTCGGATCGCCCACGTTTTCCCTGCCCTGGACGATCTTCACGATGCACTTGCCGCAGGAGCCGGCGCCCCCGCAGATCGAGTTGATGTCGACGCCGAGGGCCCTCGCGGCCTGAAGCGTAGTTATTTCATGATCGAATCTGGCTTTTCTTCCATGGGGCTGGAACACGACCTCGAAACCTGGTGACAAAGTGATGATAAAGATGGTGACGCCCGCCGTTTAGTTATTTGCATTTAAAAACATCATGTACAACATATGATGGGAGGGTGGCATCAAACTGTTCGATTTTTCAGTGAAGCAGAAGTCCTACGAGATCGGCGGCACCGTGATCGGCGGGGAACCCGGCCTCACCCCGACCGTCATGGTGGGCTCCATGTTCTATAAGGGAGATAAGACGGTGGAGAACAGGACCGAGGGGCTGTTCAGGGAGGACGAGGCTGAGGGCGTTCTGCGGAAGGCGGAGGAGATGTCAGACTCGACGGGGCTGCCGTCGATGGTGGACCTCATCGCGGAGAACGCCGCGGCGGCTGCGAGGTACCTGGGCTTCGTGGTCGACGCTACGGATATGCCCATCTTCCTCGACGTCGTGTCCGAGGACGGCCTCATGGAGTCGCTTCAGTACGCCTCCGATCACGGGATGATGGAGAGGATCATCGTCAACTCGCTGAACCCCCACTCGGGTGAACGGCTGTACGAGAAGATAAGGGAGACGGGGTGCACAAGCTCCGTCCTGCTGCTCCACAGCGCCGAGTACATGTTAACATCCAACAAGGACGCGCTCGTGGAGATGATGGTGCCCAGGGCCGAGGCGGCGGGGGTGAGGAACATGCTAATGGACACGGCTGTCATAGACATCCCGTCCCTAGGGTTGGCTACCGAGGCGATCCACAGGATCAAGGACAAGTATGGTTACCCGTGTGGCTGCGGCGCCCACAACGCCGTGGCGTCGTGGAAGAGGCTGAAGAAGAAGTACTCGAAGGACGCCGTCAC
>CAZQOX010000300.1:0-2023 GCA_964594895.1 uncultured Candidatus Bathyarchaeia archaeon | reverse complement strand
GGGGGGTGGGGTTCGAACCCACCTGGAAGTGGAGACAGTGCAGGACATTCTTCGACTCATATCCCATTTTTATAGAATGTTTTATCCACACCCCATTCTTAGATTATCTTGAATAAAATTGGTGAAGTTAGGTAAATGTCCTGAATGCAAAATCGTTCTCGCAGACACTGATGTAGAAGATATTCATTTCAGAGGAAGCGTGGTCAGACACATTGCTTATCGATGTATACACTGTGATACGGTGATAGGTTTCTCAAGCCACAACAGATTATCCTAGAACCGTATCCATAGTTTTATCCCCCCACACACATACTTTCAACGTTTTTTGGAGCAAATATGGATACCCCTAGGGTGTCTATGGTTTAGCAGATTAATGGTTATCCTGGGTGACGCGCGCGCCGTGTTGGTTCAAGGAAGAATTTAGGCGCGCGCATAGGCTTAGAGTCGTCAATGGGTGTTTATGCGAGCCAAATAGTTAACCATTACACGCCATGTGCGGTCGTCTGACCGCGTGTTTATTATCGACCGGTATGACGCTTCGTTACTAAGTATAGGTTTGTGCTCTTCTTGAACCTGTTCGACTCTATCTATGTGGCGTCTTTCGTCATCGTGTATTGGCTCGATCGCTGGTTGTGCTTCTATCACGTTCACCCCCATTCTTCTCTGACGGTAGATGTGCGGGGTGAGGGATGTGTCTTATACCGTCATGTGACGCGTTTAAGGTGACGTCATGTGACGTGTATAGGGTTATATGAAGCCGCTCCGTGGAAGACTCGATGTATGAGGTCGTCTTCAGGGTAGCCTATGACAGCTTTTACTGCGGCGTCTCCCGGCGGTACCCGTCGTTCAAGATGTTCTCGTGGTGCACGCATGCCTACGACGTGAACGAGGTCCTCGTTGAGAGACCAGAGGAGTACAAGCTGGTGATGGATGAGATAGTCAGCCACGAGCCCGGTGAACTGGTTGAGGAGTCGTCAGACCAGCAGAGGCTCAGCGTGATGGTGAGGGACTGCACGTGTAACGAGTCAAACTCCGTCTCCGTTAATGTCAACGACCTGCACATCCTGCTTGTGCCTCCGTCCGTCATCGAGAAGGGGTGGGAGTATAACAGGGCGATAATCTATAAGCATGAGGACTTTGAGGCCCTCATCCAGAGGCTTGAGGTGAACGGCTTCCTGGTGGAGGTCATGCGTAAGGTGCCGTTTGACGGGTTCATCTCGAGCTCGTTGACGCTTACCGCCGACACCCTGCTGTCTGGGTTGACGGAGAGGCAGGTTGAGGCGTTGCTGACGGCGTACCGTTATGGCTACTATAAGCTTCCTAGGAGGACCGATGTTCAGACCATATCGATGAAGGAGCACATGTCTAGGACGACGTACCAGGAGCACTTGAAGAAGGCTGAGAACAAGATCATCGAGGCTTTGGTTCCGTATATCACCATGTTCAAGCTCAACACCGGTGAGCAGAGACGGAGAATGGAGCTCGTGTAGCCCGCTAAGTAATCGACTGCGCGCGCCTAGTTGTCTGAAACACTTGACTACGCGCGCATTCATGGATAGAGAATTAGTTTATTTCCATAGTTTTCCTCCTCTATGTTTGCATTCTTTGATGAAAATTCATGCATGTTCCCAGTACTTATCTAGACAGTTGACGTGATTATTCTTCATGAGGATTGACTACGATCTACTCAGAGGAGCCATCGATCTTCACCTCCACGCCGGACCCAGCGTCTTCCCCCGTTTAATGGATGCCGTTGAGACCTCGGTGGCTGCAAGGGCCTCCGGTATGAGGGGGTTCGTGATCAAACATCATCACCTTCCCACGGTCGACCGGGCCTACTTCGTACACAGGGCCGTGCCGGAAGTTGAGGTGTACGGAGGAGTCACGTTGAACTATGCTGCCGGTGGGCTCAACCCGTTCGCCGTGGATTCCTCCCTGAGACTCGGTGGAAAGATCGTCTGGATGCCATCGGTGGACGCCCTCAACCATAAGAGACACTTCGGTGAGCTCGGAAAATATGGTC
>CAZQOX010000299.1:0-2024 GCA_964594895.1 uncultured Candidatus Bathyarchaeia archaeon | reverse complement strand
GGAAGCCGGTCATCTTCCTCACGGCCTCCTCGAGCCTCAGCGTCTTCTCCTCCCTCACGTATCTGCCCAGTATCTTGGGGTAGGTTCCGTAGTGGCGGGGGTGCGGCTTTCCCCTCCGGAACGGCCCGTCGACGTTGCAGCAGCCCGCGTCGGTGCCCACCATTTGGAGGGGGTGCCTCATGATGTGCTTGACGTCCTCCTCGTCGCCGTAGAATATCACCATCCCCGCGGCTCCCTCCTCCTCCAGCAGGAGCTCGATTAACGCCGTGAACTCGTCGGGAGCCCCGCGGTGCTCCCTGACCTCAACCATGTTCATGCCCTCCACGGCCCTGTTCTCGTCGGTCTTCACAGAGGTGACGTATACGTTCTCCCAGCCAAGCTCACCGGCGAAGTTCTCCCATCCTGGGATACCCTCCTCTATCTCTCGTCTCATCCTCTCCCTCTGATCGGGATCCATGAGACGCTTGAGGGCGTCCTCGTTTCCGCCGCTGTGCACCCACGGTGGAAGAAGAGCCATGAGTCCCGTCGAGCCTGCCTTGTACGGGTACTGGTCGACCGTGACATCCACATCGCGGGCCCTGGCGTCCTCGAACATCTTCATGGTCTCCCTGCTCTTGCCCCACATGGACTTGCTGGCCACCTTGTGGTGGCTGATCTGCACAGGGATACCCGCCTTCTCGCCTATCTCCAGCGCCTCGCCGAGGGCAGTCATCAGGGTTTTTCCTTCACCCCTGATGTGGGAGTCGTAGACCCCGCCGTACTCGGCCGCTACCTCAGCCAAGGCTATTATCTCCGGGGTCTTGGCGTAGATGCCGGGGGGATATATGAGGCCTGTGCTGAGCCCATAGGCCCCCGCCTCCATGGCCTCCGTCGTCAGCTCCTTCATCTTTTCGAGCTCCTTGGGCGTCGGGTCACGCGCCTCAAGGCCCATGCCTGCGGCCCTGATGGCTCCGTGGCCCACGAGGTGGGCGACGTTGGCGCCGAGCCCCTCCTTCTCCTCCTCCCTGAGATACTCGTCGAAGGTGTCCCAGGTGAGCTTCAACTCTATTCCATCGGGGAGCCGTGCGTCGACCTCTTTCTGGGTCTCGCCGCGAATCTCGTCGCTGAGCGGAGCCGGGCTGGAGCCGCACTGACCGGCAACCACCGTGGTTATTCCCTGATGGACGACGTTCTCCATGTCTCTGTAGACGAGGGTGTTAAAGTCGCCGTGGCTGTGGGCGTCGATGAAGCCGGGGCAGACGATGAGCCCCGTGGCATCAATGACAGTCTCGGCTTCGCCGTGTAGCTTATTCGATATCTTATCGATCTTCCCGTCCTTGACCGCTACGTCAGCGAAGAACCAAGGGTTCCCTGTGCCGTCAACGATCTTACCATTCCTGATGATGATATCATACATAACTAGACACAGATAATACGTGTATCCCGACACGATATATTTTCTTTCAACGTGGAAAAGGGTTGAGGCTATGTTTTATTCTCCCAGAGATGGCGAATGTTGAGGCACTTGTTGGTGGCAGCCTGCACGGCGTTCATTAAGGCTGTCCTCAACTTTCCGTCCTCTATCTCATAGATGCCCTCGATTGTTGTGCCTCCCGGTGTCGTCACCATCTCCTCGATCTCGGACGGGACTGACACTCCCTCCATGATAAGCTTGGCTGTGCCGAGGACGGACTGTGCCGCCGCCACCTTGGAGAGTTCTCTGGGCAGCCCTACGCGAAGCCCTGCATACGTCAATGCGTCGATGACGATGGCGATGTAGGCGGGGCCGCTCCCACTGAGCCCAGTAACAGGATCCATATACTTCTCCTCGATCTCCATGCACGACCCCATTGTGCCTAGGAGGAACTCCACAGTCTCCTTGTCCTGTAGAGTGGTTTTTGAGCCCATACAGTAGGCGGTGAAAGACGCTCCCACCATGGCGGCGACATTCGGCATGGTCCGCACGAACCTTGCATCCGGGGCTACGGATTCGTAGAACTCAAGCGGTATTATGGCCGCTGTGGAGACCACCAGCTTGCCGTTCA
>CAZQOX010000298.1:0-2025 GCA_964594895.1 uncultured Candidatus Bathyarchaeia archaeon | reverse complement strand
TCTCGCCTATTTGTGTACGGGCCCGTAGCAGAGTGGATAATGCACCGGCCTCCGGAGCCGGAGATCGCGGGTTCGAGTCCTGCCGGGCCCGCCAACCAAAGTGAACAAACATGAATCCCCTCGCAGAGCTAAGGATAAAGTGTGAGAGACTCATCGCGGACGCCCTAGAGGAGGCGTACCCGGGCACGGAGCTTCCCCCAGCAAAGTACAGCGAGCCCCCGTCGCCGGAGATGGGGGCCATCTCGTCGCCGGCGTGCTTCCAGCTCGCGAGGACGCTCAGGCAGGCCCCGGCGTATATAGCGGAGAACCTCGTGCAGCACGTCAAGCCGGAGAGAGGCGGCTTGATAGCCTCGGCCGAGGCGGTGAACGGCTACATCAACTTCCACACCGACGCGGGCAGCTACGCCGAGCTGGTGCTGAACGCGGCTGTCATGGGCGACGATGGGTACGGCTTCCTCAAGACCAGCGAGCCCAAGAAGGTGATGGTCGAGCACACCAGCGCCAACCCCAACAGCCCCCTCCACATAGGCAACGCCCGAAACAGCATACTCGGCGACAGCATCGCCAACCTGCTGGAGAGGCGAGGAAACGAGGTTGTTAGGCACTTCCTGGTGAACGACATGGGCCGCCAGGTGGCCATGGCCACGTACGGGTGGAGGCTCATGGGTAAGCCCGAGCAGAAGACCCCCGCGGAGCTGTGGGTGGGCACCATCTACGCCTCCGTGAACGTCATCACGGAGCTGAACCGGTTTAAGACGGACCTCAAGGAGGCGGAGGAACAGGGCTGGGTCTACGAGGCTCAGGAGGCGAGAGACGAGATCGAGAAGTATGAGACCGCCGCGGTTGATCTCAAGGACAGGTTCCCCGGGCTCTACGAGAGCCTCGCGAAGACCCTTCCTAGAGTTGAGGACCCCACGGCGGAGATAGTGGCGCTGAACACCGCCTACGAGAACGACGAGCCCGACGCCGTCAACGACGTGCGGCGGGTGGTGAGGTACTGCCTAGACGGCTTCGAGGCGAGCCTAGGCCAGCTGGGCATAACGTTCGACAGCTTCGACTACGAGAGCGACCTGGTGTGGAGGCGCGCAGCCGACGAGGTCCTGGAGGCGTTGAACGACTCGGGGTACGTCATCAAGGAGATGGGGGCCCAGATACTGGACTGCGACTGGATAGCTAGAGACCTCGGCCTCAAGGAACGCTGGGGCCTGCACCCGGAGCACGAGATACCGCGCCTAGTGCTGGTCCGCGGCGACGGCACCACCCTCTACACGTTACGCGACATGGCTTACCACATCTGGAAGTTCGGCTTCGTGGACAGGGTCATCAACGTCATCGGCATGGAGCAGAACCTGGCCCAGCTGCAGCTCAGGATAGCGCTGGCCGCCATAGGCAAACAGTGGATGGGCGACAACCTCCTACACTACAGCTACGAGTTCGTCAAGCTGCCCGGGGTAAAGATGAGCGGACGCCTCGGCAGGTACGTGACCCTCAACGAGGTGCTCGACAAGGCAGTGAAGCTGGCCTACATGGAGGTTGACAAACGTAACCCCAGGCTGGGCGAGGCCGAAAAGAGGGACATCGCCCGGATGGTGGGCTTCGGAGCCGTGAAGTACACGCTCCTCAGCGTGGACCCCATGAAGCAGGTGGTGTTCGACTGGGAGAGGGCCCTCAACTTCGAGACCAACAGCGCCCCCTTCATACAGTACAGCCACGCGCGGACGTGCAACATAATCAAGCGGGCGGAGAAGACGCCCGACCCCGACTACGGGCAGCTCGTGGACGTCAAGGAGAAGGAGCTCGTGAACCTGATAGCTCACTTCCCCGAGGTCTTTGAGCGGGCGGCCGAGGAGCTGAAGCCCGGAGACGTAACGGCGTACGCGAACAACTTGGCGGACAGGTTCAACAGCTTCTACGCCACCCAGAGGGTCATCGACGCCGAGACAGAGGGGCTCATAGGCGCCAGGCTGGCACTCGTGGACGCGACGAGGATAACCCTGAGGAACTCTCTAGAGGTGCTCGGCATCG
>CAZQOX010000297.1:0-2032 GCA_964594895.1 uncultured Candidatus Bathyarchaeia archaeon | reverse complement strand
GATGTGTGGGCCTGTAGCTCAGCAAGGTAGAGCATCGGCCTTTTAAGACTGAAGGTTCGAGGAAAGCCGTTGGCCAGGGGTTCGAATCCCCTCAGGCCCGCCACGAGGATCAATGGAAGGGGAAGCATGGCCGAAACGAGAGTCCGGGAACTAAAGTACCGCATGATGATCACCGACCTGTTGAAGGTGGCTAGCGAGACTCACACTTATCAGGAGCTCTCTGAGGTCCTGGGCTTGAGCCCGCCGATACTGAGCAGGTATATGCGTGGCCACGTCCTCCCCAGCTACTCCCGAGCCCAGGGACTTTACGAGAAGCTCATGGAGATCACCAACATCAAGGATGCGCTGAAGAAACGCATAATGTTCGACGAGGACGGCTACTTCGACAACACGCCCCTCGTCAACGAGATCACATGGCTAAAGATATTGAGCAACTACGCCATGGAGAAGTTCGCTGGGCGGAGAGTCACCAAGGTCCTCACGGCGGCGGTGGACGGGATTCCGTGCGCCACATTGGTGGCCAACCTACTCGACGTCGACCTCCTCGTAGCCAAGGACTCCAAGGAGGTGGGTATCCAGGAGTTCGTCGAGGAGACCTATATCCCGCGTGGGAGCGCGATGAGGAAGAGCCTCTACGTACCCAAGTCGGCTATAAAGAAGAAGGACAGCATCCTCATCATCGACGACGTCGTCAGGACGGGGGAGACCGTCTTGGCTCTCGTGGACCTGGTGCGTAACCAGCGCGCCGACATCGCCGGCATCTACGTTCTGGTCACTGTCGGCGATGAGTGGAAGGAGTACCTTGACAACATCATCAGCAAGTACTCCTTCGAGGTGCTCATCGAGATTTGACAAGTTTCAACAACATTTTTATCGTTCCTCACGGTAGTAGCTGAGGCTTAGCCATGTTCAACCTCATCACCCTAAAGGACACGATAAGGATAGACCCCGCCATGTTCGGGGAGCCACTCCACGCGGCGGCGTACCTTGAGCTCAGGAACAAGTACGAGGGGCTGGTGGACGAGGAACTTGGCTACATAATCAGCGTCATCGAGCTCAAGGTAAACCCCAACGGCCGGATAATCCCGGGGGACGGGGGCACCCACCACCCAGTCGTCTTCAAGATACTGACGTTCTTCCCCCAGCTTCAGGAGGTCATCGAGGGGGAGGTCGTTGAGGTAGCCGACTTCGGCACCTTCCTGAGGATAGGCCCCGTGGACGCGCTTCTCCACGTCAGCCAGCTGATGGACGACTTCATAAGCTACGACGAGAGGCAGGGGGTTCTGCTGGGCAAGGAGAGCGGCAGAACCATAAGCAGGGGGGACGTGTTCAGGGTCCGCATAGTGGCGGTGAGCTTCCCCCGGGGCCGCAGCAGCGGCAAGATAGGCGTCACGGCTCGTCAGCCGATGCTAGGGAAGCTGGACTGGATACGCGCCGAGGCGGCTGGCGGAGAGGAGGAAGAAGAGTAGTGCCGAGAGCCTGCCGTACATGCAAGATCATAACCAACGAGAACGTCTGCCCGGTGTGCAAGGGCACCGAGCTGAGCGACGACTTCTCCGGCCTACTCATCGTGCTTGACCCGGAGAACAGCATCCTCGCGGAGAAGCTCGAAGCCAAAGAGGCTGGGAACTACGCCCTCAAGATAAGGTAAGGCGGCGCAGGAACTGACGGGTTTCAAGGATCTGAAGCTTCCCTTCGAGATGCGCGTAGACCTGAAGACGCCCCTGGGCGAACTCTTCAGGGGAGACGTGTCAGATAACGTCGTCGTTCTCAGGGAGATCCTGGAGAAAAAGAAGCCGCCCTGTTTCGCCACGGTCGGAGACTACGTCACTTTCTATATCATGGAGTCTGGTCTCCAACCCGACCTGGCTGTCGTCGATAACAGGGTCATGAGGCATGAAGTGGAGCCCTTCAGGTTCAGACGGGACAAGGTCACTGTCAGCAACCCCGCTGGCACCATCAAGGCCGAGGCGCAGAGGGTGCTATGGGACGCGATAACCCTTAAAAAGAGGCTCGGGGTTGTTGTTGAAGG
>CAZQOX010000296.1:0-2040 GCA_964594895.1 uncultured Candidatus Bathyarchaeia archaeon | reverse complement strand
GCTTATGCGGCTGAAGTGGGTAATAAGTGGTTTGTGGTCGTAGATGGGAAAGAGGGGAAACAATACAATGTCATCGTTTTGACTAGAGGAGGAAAGATTGTCTTTGACTCCCCTGATAGTCTCCATTACCTTACCCTGCAGGGTAACGACGTGTACTTGGTAGAGGAGAGATTAGAATAACAACAAGCAGGGCTCTTGTCAATGGAGATAGTGACCTTCCCGCTCATAGGTGAGAGGCGGGGTAATCCCCGCTGGTGTGTCCTGAAAGCTGTCGTCTGCTAATCGGTGGAAGTCCGGTCGTGGTAACTGCCAGGGGGCCACGTAGCAGGCAACCAGTGCAGCCGGGTGACTGGCTGTGCTGAAGCGTTGTATCCCCCTGAGAAAGGGGTGCAAGACCGCAGCCCGTAACATAAAGTGAATCCTGCAGCGTCGAAATGTTAGCCCCGAAAGGGGAACAAGGGAGAGCCGAGCTTTTCAGCGATAGCGAAGGCCACGGAAGCGGCGAAGAACCTGGAAGAGCAGCCGTGAAGAACTCCCCGGCGTAGGGGGAGCGGGATGTGGTGAAAGTAGACGATGGAACAGGAGAGGTCTCATAATCTGATAGGAGGTGAGCTTATGGCAAACCAGGAACATCTCAAGATTCTAAATCAAGGGATAGATGTTTGGAATCAGTGGAGAAAAGACACTCCTAATATATGGCCTGACTTGAACGGATCAAATCTCAGCGGGTCAGATCTGAGTGGGGCTGACCTGGCCTTGGCAGGCCTGAGTGAGGCAAACCTCAGCGGAGCGAATCTGAGTGGGGCAAACCTCCACATGGCAGACAGCAGCGGGGCAAATCTGAGTGGGGCTGACCTGAGCGGAGCAAATCTGCATAATACTAATTTCGACGATGCAGACCTAAGAAATGCTAATATACGTGGCGCCACCCTGCGCTATACCAGCTTTGACAGCGCTGATCTCCGCGGGGCGGACCTCAGCGGAGCGAACATGATCAGCCCTAATCTGCGAGGGGCCAAGTACAACAGTCAGACAAAATGGCCTGTAGGATTCAACCTACCCTCTAAAATGATTTTTGAGAGATGACTATAAGAGGCCACCAACTGGGGGCTGCTGAACCCCTACCTGGACGCCCCCGGCTTCCTACGCTTGCAGTCCATCTTCCCCTATTTCCTGCTCAGTGACCTGGAGGCGATCGCCCCTGCCGACATCATGGAGTATTGGGGGTTATGATGCTCATCACCCTTATCCTGGGGGTGTTTGCCGCCATGTCGTTTTTAAGTCCACGTGTTTATCGCGAAGTGGAGGAACTTCAATTGACCCGCTGGACCCCAGGACCTAGCCATGAGGTGAGTCTAGACATGTCCCACGTGGCAAGTTCCGCGCTCAAACCATAGATTTTGCCTAGGGCTTGTTCACAGCGTTCGCCGCTTCGCTTTATGGCCAATCACTTTGATTTGCTCCCGTAATCCATGTGACCGACGGGAAAACCTTTCCACGAAGCGGCGAAAGCATTTAACCTAAAACGCGGCTGGGAGGAGGATCAGTTCGATAAACCCAGTGAGAGCAATGCGCATTTATCAAATCCCAGCCCCCGCTCTTTCAAAGCGACCCAAGAGTCTTTGCCGAGAACCTAGGCTGGGAAATCCGCTCTGGCATGAGGCGACTGTACATATCCCTTGTGCATTTAGGCGTTTCCTCCACAGAGCTTTCCCCTCTACTCTCCCTGACATAAGAGTCTGATGGTTTTCGGCAGCACTGGCAGTAGATCGCCAGCCACCATCCCCGCCCCTCCCAGCTCCTTTCGGACCAGCTCCCCCGCCAGCCCATGAATGTAGGCTCCGACCAGGGCGGCATCGAAAGGCGCCAGACCCTGGGCCAGGAAGCCGACGATGGCCCCCGCCAACACGTCGCCACTGCCCGCCGTGGCCAGGCCCGGGTTGGCGAAGGGATTGATGATCACTCTCCCCCCAGGGTCGGCGATGACGGTGTAGGCCCCTTTCAGGATGACGACCTGACCCCACTTCTCAGCCATCTGCC
>CAZQOX010000295.1:0-2043 GCA_964594895.1 uncultured Candidatus Bathyarchaeia archaeon | reverse complement strand
AGACGGTATACAGATTGGCGTTGGAACTTAATTCAAGAGGCGACGTCGAAACGATTGTAATGCCCGCTCTGCTAATGGAAGAGTATCTAAGTGAAGTAAAAAAGATGAAAGACACAAAGTAATCACACATTATATGTTGCTCTATTTCTTGTAGTAATATGGGTTTTTTATATATCCATAAGCTTCTGTAGCAGCGACAACAGCATCTCCAACTGCTTTTCCAGCCTGTTTATGAAGACATGTTGTAACATCCCCCACTGCAAAGATTCCTTCTATATTAGTTCTTTGTCGTTGATCTACGATGATATAACCCTTATCAAGATTTATTCCTACCTTTTTTACGAAATCTGCATTAGGGATTCTACCAATATCTATGAATGCACCTTCAACCTCCATCTCAGAAAAATCACCGGTTTTATTGTTACGAAGGACCACGCTTCTAAGCCTGTCATCTCCTTTGAAATTTTCAACCTCGACGTTGAAAAGGGTCTCTATACTCTTCTTTTTCATTTCCTTTATAAGGGCATTTTCTGCCCTAAGTGAGTTTTTCCTATGGATCAGAGTTACACTAGACGCCAAGTCTGCAAGATACAAAGCGTCAATTGCAGCGCAGTTTCCTCCACCAACGATTATCAGTTTTTTCTTCTTAAATAATGGGCCGTCGCAGATAGCGCAATAGCTTATTCCTCGTCCCTTTAGTTCTTCTTCGCTTGTTAAGCCTAATTTTCTGTATTTTGTACCTGTTGCTATGATCACAGAGTCGCAAGAATAGATACCTTTATCTGTTGTAACTAATTTTTTTTCTCCTTCTAGCGCTAAATCAGTGACTTTCTCTATGACATGCATCTCTGCGCCTGCGTTCTCACATTGTTCACTCATTCTGCTTGCTAATTCTTGGCCCGATATACCATTAGGAAAACCTGGATAATTTTCGATAATGGCTGCTTCATTTATACACCCACCCGGTAAAGCTTCTTCAAGTACAAGTGTTTTTAGACCACCTCTTGCAGCATATATGCCTGCAGTTAATCCTCCAGGTCCTGCACCGATTATGATTAGATCGTAATGCTCATATACCATAATCTAAACTCCTTAAAAGCGGTATCAGTGTCCATTTAAGTATTTTCACATGCAATTTATAAATTTGATTTTTCATCTTTCGAAAATAATATTTGTGCGACTTCTTATCTCTTTCTAGAATACACATTTAGTGACTTATTGTCATATCTTAACCATCAAACTAGCATGCTCTTATAAAAGTATAAATTCATCACAACTTGAGGACGCGATTATTCAATATTTCTCTAGAGAATGTGAAGCAGAGGCTGGAAAAGCGAGATTAAACATGGTTCAATCCACTTTTCATGTTTTACTTCATTTCCTTAACGGTCTCCCGGGTATAGTTTTATCTATTGAACTAAGATGGATTGTTTGATATGCACGTTAGAATAAAGATCGATTATAACCGTTGCACGGGGTGTAGACTCTGTGTGTGAGTTCTAATCCTTACGGTGTTCTTGCTTAGCTTGACCCCTCATCATAAGTAACTAATCGCGTGCTTGGTTAGATTTAATGATAAATTCAAGAACGTCGATCGAAAGTTGTATTAGTATAAAATTTCTTGTGCTTGTTCAAGGTTCTAACGGTCATTAAAATTAAAAACCTAGAACGGCTATAACATTAGAAATTAAACCCGTTACTAGAATACCATACAAAAAGCCTGAGATAGTCAAATAAACTGCAGCCTTCCACCCAAACTCCTTCCAAACCATAGACGACGCAATTATACATGGAAATTGAATTGATGCTTGTAAGCCGAAAATAAAAATCTGAGTAGAAGAGAGATAAGAACTTATTTCTGTCGTACCTAACACGGTGAAAAGCATGCTTATGGTTAAATCCTTCTGCAAATAGCCATATATGAGAGGTAATACTGCTTCCGGTGGAAGCCTAAGCCATAAACTCAGAGGGGTTAAAGGTTGTATAATGAAATCCACCAAACCAACATACTCCATGAGGCCATAAACCACGCCACCAAATATC
>CAZQOX010000294.1:0-2043 GCA_964594895.1 uncultured Candidatus Bathyarchaeia archaeon | reverse complement strand
ACTCAGACGAGTTCATAGCCACCACCAACCACTACCACGACCCCGAGATGAAGCCCCTCGAGGACCCCGGCTTCGACTACACCAACACCCGGCGGAGGTACTCGACAGTCGAGGGGTGGTACGGGGGCAGAGACAGCGTGGGGCTCAAGGACGTGAAGCAGGTGCTCAGCGGCCACGGTGACGGCGTCTGCGACCACGGCGTGTGGGACGGCGTCGAGTCAGGCACCATATGGTCGTGGATAGCGCCCCTCGGGGCCCGTGTCGCCTACGTCTGCAACGGATCGCCGTGCAGCGGAGCCTACGAGGAGATCGCCTTCTAGGTTGAAACCACGTTTATATCGCCATAGACGCATACCTCAGTGATTCAACGGAGCCACAGCAGATTATAGATGTGACCTGTATGGAGAGCTACAAAGAGGGAGCCGAAAGGTTTTACGACCTGTTCGGCGAGAAAGACGACGTCGAGTTCTACGTTGAGCAGGCGAATGGGAGCGGCGGCAAGGCCCTTGAGCTCGGGGTCGGCACCGCCCGTCTGGCGATACACTTGGCACACGCCGGCGTGGAGATGTGGGGCATAGACACCAGCCGGCACATGCTCAGCGCCGCGGAGAAGAACATAGCAGAGGAGGACCCTGAGACCCAAGCCAGGCTCCATATGACACTCGGGAACGCCGTGGACTTCAGGCTCCCCGAGAGGTTCGGCATGATATACTTTCCCAGCTGCAGCTTCGACCACATCCTAGACCCCGCGGACCAGAGGGCGGCTCTTCATAACGTCAAGGAACACCTGGCGCCGGGAGGCCGCTACGTGTTCGACCTGTACCTCGTCAACGAGCTGAAGGCGGACAGAGGCTGGTTCGTCCAGAGGAAGACGCTCCATGACGGCGCCAAGGTGATACGTTCAGGGTACCACGTCACGAGGCCCGAGCAGCGGCTCATGTCGCTGGACATGTGGTACGACCATGTGGTGGACGGCCGGGTGACCGAGAGGTTCTACGAGGGAAGCGATGTCTACGTCCACGACGTCGAAGAGGTGAGGGCGCTGCTTGACGAGACGGGGTATATGGTTGTCGAGGAGCACGGCGACCACCACGGCAAGCCCTACGAAGAGGGGGATGGCCTTATAATCTTCGTCACGCGCCCAAAGAAACAGTGATTACGTGTCACTAGATTTTATACTGATTTCTTCAGCCCCTCTTCCCTGAGTAAACTCCAATAATTAAAATAATGCTTGAATAAAACAACAACGAAAAAAAGGTAAAAGGTTATAAGATAAATATAACCAGTTTGTTTACTTCCTAAACAAGGCCTTTATCTTGTAACATTTTAGTTAAAGTAATATTCCACACCTGAAAATCAGGCACATATAGCCATATCTTGGTACGTTCCTCACCGATTTTTTTCCCAAGCCAGCCTCTTACGCCACTACTGTCAGCACCAAGTTTTCGTCCAATTCCTGACGATATACCACCTACTTTGGGGACAGCAAATTCGATTTCTAAACCTTTTTTATTCTTTTCAATCCTACCTTGTTTACCTGGCCGCATATATCCAATATTTTCATAAGGAAAATCATACTATATGGATGCAGGATTTCCCTTTTCAGGTACGATAATTAGCCATAGCAGGATCCTTTTATTAGTAAGATAAGGTTGACAAACAGCTCTTCCACCTACTTTTTGACCTAAAATGGATTCAAAAAAGTCGTTTTGTTTCTCAAACTCAACGCTACTGATTACAGGTGATTCCTGAACGATTTTTTCGTCGTCGTCTAGTTCATAAAATATACCAATTGTATTTGACATATTATCTGAGATTTAATTTTAATATAATATTTAAATAAGCTTTGTGGATTTTATATCAAAATAGCTCAAAAAGAAAGAGGTTATTTTGGACATCTACAGGCCTCGTCAGGTACATTGAGCCTGAGAACCTGTTAACTTAGCTCGATCCTTATCTCCATCGCACCCTCCCAGAGCACTTTCTCGCCCATCTCGGCTAGCCTCTCAGCGCCCTCGACTATCGTCGCGAAGTGGCTGCCCG
>CAZQOX010000293.1:0-2053 GCA_964594895.1 uncultured Candidatus Bathyarchaeia archaeon | reverse complement strand
GGCTGAGGAGGGTGAGCATGAGGCCCTGCTTGTTGAGCCTGAACTCGGCCCAGTAGCCGAGCCGCTGAGCCGCGAACTTGTGCGCCATCTCGTGGAGGATGAAGGCCAACCCGAATATGAGGAAGTAGGTGCCGAATATGACCGGGCTCACCAGGACCCTGCTCCAGTAGCTTATGAGGGGTATCGCCAGGATGACTGCGAGCCCTATGGCGAGCTCCCGCAGCTCTTTCTGGCTGAACCAGAAGAGGGTGCGTCTGGGCTGCGGAGCATAACTGTAGCCGGTGGGCTGGAAACCCGTCTGCCCCGTGGTGCTTCGGCTGTAGTCGTAGGTACCTGGGCAGTCATGCATCTCCGGGAGCCTGTGCTCCGCGCAGAAGTAGCCGCCGCAGTACTTGCACCTGAAGGGCATGAACTCGTCCTTGCCGCACTTGTCGCACTTGACCATGTCGCTGTCCTGCCGATGTTATCGCTCGGTGCCGTATATATGATGCGGAGCGTGGGGCGCGTCCCATGTACCGTGTCACGTGTCCCTCAGGCTTACGGCCAGCCTACGCGCGTCCTCACGCACCTTCTCCAGGTCCTCCTCCGTCGGCTTCCCGCGGATGTCACCCATCCTCCCCTTGGTGCTTCCCTCCTCCCAGCCGTGGAACTCGGCCAGTATGCACCACTCGGCGGCGACTTCGAACCCTATGTGCTCGAAGAACTGGCCGGCGTACTTCACCGCCGGAGTGGCCTCGTTGAGCCCCGTGTGGGGGCCCGAGTAGGTGCAGAAGATCAAGGCGTGCTTGCCCGGTACACGGGGCGAACCCGTCTTCACCAGACCCATCTTCCGGTGCTTCACGAGGCTTCTTCGCAGGTAGTCCGTCACAGGCTTGGGTGGGTGCCACTCGAAGGAGGGGAAGCCCAGGCAGAAGAGGTCGTAGTCCGCGTAGTCGACGGCCTCTGCCTCCTCGACCCCGAGCATGGTCGGCTCATGTCCCGCGTCCTCCAGACCGCGTTTAACCGCTTCGGCTACCTTCTTTGTGTTGCCGGTGTTCGACCAGTACACTACTGCAGTCTTCAACTCCATCAACCACATAAACATCGTCCACGGTTGTTAATGGATTTAACGAGAATCTAAGGCACCGTCAGCGGCTGTGCACTTGCCATGTGAATAGATTCCTGTCAGGCGTGACGGGGTTCTCCGGCATACCATTGAAGGATCGTGCACGCATCCGTATGATAATGATCGAGTTGCTGTCCGAGCTCATCAGGAACAGGTGCGTCAACCCGCCGGGCGGGGAGATGAGGTCCATCAACTCCATCAGAGGGTACCTGCGGCGGCGTGGGGTCGACAGCGTGGTCTACGGGTCTGCGCCCACCTCGCCATCGACTTACTGAAATAGGTTCATCTAAGCCTATGCTGGTTGGTGGGGTTAGCCTACGGATTCGAGGACCCGTCGGCTCAATAGTATTTCAACGGGTACTCGTGTATCTGCTCCGGGTCGAGTATCGTCGGTTTCTCGCCGACCTTCCAGCCGTCCCCCGTCGTCTCCAGGAAGAAGTACCTGGTCCCATATGCCTCGTAGTAGGTCCCGAATATCCCTTCGCCGGGGCCGACTCCGACGATTACGTGTTTGATGTCTTCGAAGAATATCAGCGCCACGTCGTACCCCATCTCGTGCAGTATGGCCGCCGTCAGTATAGACGTGTCCTCGGAGTCGCCTCCCAGGTCGACCAGGGTCTCGACGGGGTACTTCGGGTGTCCGTCCCACGGCGCCGTGATGTCTTCCTCGGTGTTGAGCATCCTGTGGATGAACGTGACTACGTAGTTCACAGTCATCGCGTCCGTATAATCTTCCTTCGACGCCGTAGACAGTAACTCGTCGGCTATCCGGCTGATGACGGCGTCGTCGCCGGGGTCTTTGCACATCTGGGCCCACTCATCCCACTCAGCTGGTCTGGGCTTGTTACGGTACTCCCAGTATAGCCCATACGGGATCGACACGTTCAGGGACCAGTCGTACCCTTCGAATTGCCACTGGTAGTGGTGCGTAAGGTTAAACTCTATGAT
>CAZQOX010000292.1:0-2053 GCA_964594895.1 uncultured Candidatus Bathyarchaeia archaeon | reverse complement strand
CGGAGCCGGCGGCACCCTAGGCCACGCCATGGGGCCCCTCGCCGTGAGCCTCCTCGTCGGCGTCCTCGCATGGCAGTGGAGACAGGTCTACCTCGTCCTCGCCGTACCCATGATAATAGGCATCGTCATGGTGCTCTTCATCGAGGAGGAGACCCCCGAAGAGAAGAAGCTAAACGACGTGAGGCCCGAGGAGGAGGGAGACTCCGAGAAGTTCCTGACCGCGAGCCTCGTCATGTTCCTCGTCTACTCGGCGCTCCGCAGCATTGGGGGCAGCATGATAAGCAGCTTCCTGGTCCTATACCTCCAGGACATAAGGGGCATGGGCATCGCACTCGCCTCCTTCATAAGCAGCGCCACCACGCTAACAGGGCTCATGGCGGCGCCCATCGGCGGCTACATGGCGGCCAGGCACGGCGACAAACGGTGGCTCCAGGTGGCGCTCCTCGCCGCGTTCACCCTCCTGGCATTCAGCTTCAACACACCCAGCAACACGGCGTTCACCGCGCTCTACGTCGCCTACGGGTTCACCAACACCCTCGGCATGGCCCCCAGGAGCGCCATAATGGCCAAGCTCACACCACGAAGACAGAGAGGGTTAGGATACGCCCTGTTCTTCCTCCCAAGCAGCATCGTCGGCGCCTTCGCACCGGTGGTGGCGGGGTACCTCGCCGGGCTAATAGGCTTCGGCAACGTCTTCAACATCGCCATAGCCATCAACTTCACGTCGCTGGCCGTGCTCAGGTTCGCCGTGAAGGTCGAGTGACGGGCTACCCTGCCCTGTATTTGGCGCCTATGGGGTAGACGTCCCACGGCAGGTGCCTGTACTCCAGTACGCTGAGGTTCGCGGGGCCCAAGCCAGGCGGGTCCACGGGATAGTCCATGGCGCTCCAAGTGTCCCACCAGGCCTTGTGGTGGACCCTGCTTTTAATCTCCACGATGTCGAAGCTGTCCACGTCCAGCCCCAGCGCCTTAAGCGGGTCCGCGCTCATCGGCGCCGAAAGCCTCTCCGTGATAACCACATGCCTGTTCCTCCCGAGGTCAAGGGAAGCCACCAGATCCATCTTCATGTGTGCGCCGCGCCCCATGGGCCCGGTCTCCGCCCACTCGGCGCTCCCCAGGTACTCGATCCTGCCCGACACCTCGACGGGGTCCCCCGATATGGGGTCCAGCCATCCCCCGATCCTCACGGTGACCCTGTCCCCGACTACGTGGTTCTCGCTGAGCATCTTCAACGCCTCCGGGTCGGCGACTCCTGTGCTGCACCAGTTCTCGGCTCCCTGATCCAGCAGCTCCCTGAGCACGTGGGTGCCGTCCCCCAGCCTGTCGTCGTGGTACGCTATGACCACCGGCTTCTTACCAGCTTCAACCATCTTGATGACCTCGGCGACGCCCTCCCTGGCCCCGGGCAGCCTCCTAGTCAGCTCCTCCCTGAGGCTCCACATGAGGTCGTGGAGGTCCTGAGCCGCCTCCTCGGCCAGCGCCCTGTCCCCGTCTGTGACGACGAAGACGCTGGCCCCCACGTCCGGGACGTCGGCGTACGCGAAGCCAGGGGCGACGGAGGCGCAGTATACGCCCCTCCCCTCCCACATGCGGCACCTGTCGTACACCTTCTTCATGGGGTGGAACCCGCTCGCCTGGAAGACGCTGGCCGACGCTATCCTAGGCTTCCTGAACGCCATCTCGGGCCTGAAGTCCCCACGAACGGTCTCGATCATGCATTTGGCGGCCGTGTACCCTATCTCGTGGGCGTCCAGGTGGGGGTAGGTCTTGAGTATGAAGACGGCGTCGGCGGCGTGGGCCATCTCGACGTCCTCGTTGGCGTGGAGGTCGAACGTCACCATGATGGGGACGTCACCCACCGTCTTCCTGACTCTACGCACTATCTCGGCCTCTGGTCGAGGCACGTTGGTGACCGCCATGGCGCCGTGGAGAGCCAGGAGGACGCCGTCGATCCCCTCCCCGTTCACCTGCTCCTCCAGCCGGCTCACGATGCGGCCTGTGATCACGTCGAAGGCCTCCGTCGTGATCCAGCTGCCGTAGCCGGTCAGCTTGG
>CAZQOX010000291.1:0-2054 GCA_964594895.1 uncultured Candidatus Bathyarchaeia archaeon | reverse complement strand
GAGTGGGTGTTCCAGAGATGAAGCGGGCGGAGTACAAGGTGCCGGGCGGCAAGCTACTGGCCGCCGAGCTAGCCGTCGAGGGGGGCCGCCTCGCGGGCGTCAAGATCACGGGCGACTTCTTCATGCACCCCGAGGCCACGATAATCGATCTTGAAAAGACTCTATGCGACACCCCTGTCGAGAACTTGGATGACACGGTAAACAGGTTCTTCCGAGAAAACAAGGTGACTCTCTTCGGCGTCGAAGCCAGAGACTTCGTCAGAGTCGTCAGGCTGGCGCTAGAGTCTTAGGGCGGCTATCCTTTCATCTAGCGCATGGGGCGTGGCGCAGCACCCGTCGAAGCGTTTCACCTGGTATCCCTCCTCGATGGCCCGCTTCTCGGTGGACCTGGAAGGCAGGGCTATTCGTTCTGCCCCCGCCTCTATGGCTCTCCACTCCAGCTCCGTCTTGTATCCTCTGCTCCTCATGCAGCCGAGCGAGACATCGGTGCGTGGGCTGATCCTCTTCGACTCCTCGATCAGACCAATGATCTCGTCGACCGTCGGAGGCTCCACGCTCGACATCGGCGTGTCAGCCGTGGGTATCAGGCCGAGGAAGACTATGGCCTCGGGCTCGATGGATAGCGACTGCTCCAGAGCCCTGTGCTCTCCCTTCAACTCACCGAAGTGTAGACCGACGCATATGTGGGGGGCCACCGACGGGGCGCCGGCGTCCCTCAGGTTGGTCAACGTGGCGCCGTACTCCTCCACCGAAGCCTTCAACCCGTAGACGCCCCTGATGGTCTCCTCGCTGCCGACGACGTCCACCGACACGACGTCGGCGCCGGTGGACACCACCTCCTCAGCCTCGTGCATGTCTAGCATCCCGGTGTGGAGGTTCAGTATGAGGCCGGTGTTCTCCTTCACCCACGACAACGTAGGCAGGAAACGCTTCAGCGGAACCCTTCCCTCCGCTGTGGAGCCGCCGCTGACCAGCAGACCCACGCCGCCGCCCCTCTCATGCTCGACGCAGAAGTTTTTCAGGTTCTCGGGGGTGCCGACGTCGGGCATGTGCCCGAGGTAGTGGGCCTTGCAGTGGGCGCACATGAGCTCGCAGCGTGGGCCTGTGACAGAGACGCTGGGGAACCTAGGCAGCGGGTAGTAGAATCTAATCGTGGGTGACATGGCTCGTCGGCTCAGTATGCATCATGATGGACGCGATAAATAGGTTATCAAAAAAAGCGGCGTTTAGGCTACCTGGCGGCCTCCGCCAGCCTCCTCCCTAGCTCCCTGCACCTCTCTAGCACGGCGTCGCTGGGGGCTCCGCTGGACTCGACAGGGGCGCCCACGACGGTACCCACGCGTTTCAGCAGGCTCACGAAGGGCTCGCGTACTCTTCCGCCGCCCCCGTGGCTGTAGAAGAGGGCGAGGGGCTTGCCCGTCATCCCCTCCTCGCGTCTGTGGATGTACCAGTCGTCCATGAAGGTCTTGATGCCGCCGGCGACGTAGCTGAAGTAGTCGGGCGTGCCGACGGCTGCGACCCTGTAGTGGGGGAACGTGGTGATGTCCAGCCTGTCCTCGTTGGTGTTGAACATCACGACCTGTAGCCCCGCCTCCTTGAGCCCCTCCGCCACGGCTTCGGCCATCTTCCCCGTGTTGCCGTACTGCTGAGAGTGATACAATACGAGTGCTTTCATCCTTTTTTCTCCGAGAACTCATTTTTCGATCCATCAACCACGTATTTAAACGTTATATTTTTCTGTCAAACATTTGATGCACGTATCATACGTTTTCATCTGCTCTCAGTTAACCCTAAATCCCCCTGAGACACAGGGATAGCCATGGCTGAGATAGGATGCTCGTTGGAGGATATCGACACCCCAGCGCTACTGGTGGATATCGACGTGATGGAGGCCAACATAGAGAAGATGGCCGAAAGATTCAGGGGGATGCCGGCGGAGCTGCGGCCCCACGCCAAGACCCACAAGACACCCATAATCACACATAAGCAGATAGAGGCCGGCGCCATAGGCGTCACCTGCGCCAAGCTGGGGGAGGCGGAGACCATGGCGGAGG
>CAZQOX010000290.1:0-2060 GCA_964594895.1 uncultured Candidatus Bathyarchaeia archaeon | reverse complement strand
TTCAGGGTCCTCGACCAGGAGGTGGCCGTCTGCTACCACGTGCTCGCCCAGAGGCTGGCGGAGGCGCTGCGCCACTACGACACCGTCCTCGAGGACGACGAGGCGTACCAAGAGCTCATGGGCATCTGGAAGGATTACGCCGTCGCGGACAGTAGCTAAACCTTTAAGGAGAGACGCTTTCTAGTGTTGCTGATGACCATAGAGGTGCTCTTCGACTTCGTGCAGAAGCTCGTCTTCGTGCTGGGAGTCGCCGCGCTCGCGCTGGCGTTCATGTACATGTACAGCGTCGAGACGGGGAAGAGCGTCAAGTAATAATATACGTGTCACCCATATTTCATCCTGAACCCCATGTCAACAGATGATATCATAAAACGCATACTCAGGCTCAAGCCTAACCTCACCGAGGTCGCCGTGAGACAGTTGATAGACGAGGAGCGCGCCAAGGCGGCGGGGCTCCTCACGGAGGAGGCGGCCGCACACCTGGTGGCGAGCAACCTGGGCATCAACGGCGCCGGGGAGAAGATAGAGGCGAAGCTCAAGATAGGGGACCTGACGGCTGGGCTCAGCGACGTAAGCCTCACTGGCCGCGTCATCCACGTCTTCCCCAGCCGCACCTTCGACCGCGACAACCAGCGTAAGGGCAAGGTGCTGAGGCTCATCATGGGCGACAAGACCGGCACAGTCACCGTGGTGTTCTGGGACGAGAAGGCCGACCACGTGGAGGCCAGCAAGCTGGCTCCGGGCAAGATCATCCGCGTACTCCACGGCTACAGCAGGGAGCGCAGGGGCAACATAGAGGTGAACATGGGCAACAGGGGCCAGATGTTCATGGAGCCCATGGACGCCGTGGACGAGGACTTCCCCGCCGTGGGCACGTTCTTTGTCACCCCGGCAGGCGTCTTCAAGGAGGGCACCGTCCACATCAAGGGCGTCGTCATGGACAGCTTCCCGGTGAGCACCTTCGTCAGGCAGGACGGCAGCGAGGGACGGGTGAGCAGGCTCGTCATCGAGGAAGGCGGCGCCAGGATGAATCTGGTCCTCTGGGACGACAGGGTCGACGAGTACGGCGGCATCGAGAAGGGCACACGTATAAGGGTGGTCGCCGGTAACGCCCGCACCGGCAACACGGGCAGCCCCGAGGTCCACGTGGGATGGGACACCGAGATAATCGAGGTGGAGCGCGGCGTCAAGCCCGACGAACCCGTGCCCTTCTGGACCAAGATAGGCGACCTCCGTGAGGGTGTGGGCAGCGTAAACGTTGCGGCTCTGGCCACCCAGGTGGGGGAGCAGAGGGAGTTCGTGAGGCGGGACGGCTCAGAAGGCAGGGTCGTCTCTGTGCTGCTGGAGGACGAGACGGGCACGGTCCGGCTCAGCCTCTGGGACGACGACGTGGACCTGGTCGACCAGATAGAGGAGGGCAGCGTAGTGGTCGTCGAGAACGGCTACACCCGGGCCGGCTACGGCGGCATAGACCTCAACGCCGGCCGCAGCGGACGCGTCCACATCGACCCTGACGACCTCGAAGTGGATCTCCCCGAGATAGAGCGCAAGATCACCCGCGTCGTCGACCTCAGGGAGGGCCAGAGGAACGTCACGGTCCGCGGACAGCTGCTTGACGACCCGGTGCAGCGGGACATAGAGACCGTGCGGGGCCCGGCCACGGTCACCAACTTCCGCATAGACGACGGCACCGGCGAGGCGAGGGTGAGCCTCTGGAGAGACCACGCCGAGGCCGCGATGGACCTGACGGCGGGCGCGGAGGTCAGGCTCGAGTACATGAACGTGCGGGAGCCATTCGACGGCTTGATCCAGGTCAGCAGCGGGACGTTCACCAAGATAATAGTTGAGAGAGAGTAAAACGTAAAAAAGGGGGGTTAGTTTCCCTTCTCGATCTTCGTCAGGCTCTTCTCGAAGATCTCCAGCGCCGGCTCGACCAAGTCGCTCGTAATGGTGAGGGGCGGCATCCACCGTATCACGTTTATGCCGCAGTTGACTATGGCGAGGCCGTTCCTGAAGCACTCCATCATCACGTCCCCGGTCTCCTTCTGGGCGTACTCCTT
>CAZQOX010000289.1:0-2109 GCA_964594895.1 uncultured Candidatus Bathyarchaeia archaeon | reverse complement strand
TGGTGGCCATGCATACGCCCACCTTGTTGAGGACGCGGGCGTAGCCGTCGGCCATGTGGGCCGCACCCTGCTCGTGGCGCGCCAGTATGAACCGCATGTCGCTGTCCAGCAGCGCGTCGCATATCGGGATGAGGGCGCCGCCGCTGATGCCGAAGATGTGTTCGACCCCCTCCCTCTCGAGGCTGCGTACGAACGCCTTGGCTCCGATCATCTCAGTCATGTTTAGCCATCTCCCATAGGCGGCATACGCGGTACCCTGTCAAGGCGCCGTTGTGTCTTGGGTCGTTGACGCTGGAAACTCGTTTCCTTGCGTGGTTCATTCGTCGGGGCTTACGATATAATAAAACGATACCCCATTTACTCCCCCTCCCTTGGGGGGCTGACAAAGCGATACCCCATGTCTATTGTCTCCCGTAAGATAGGTACCATGTAGGGTTCAGGGAATCAATAAAAAGTTTCCTACTTGGAGACCCCAACAGACACCTGATTTTGTATCTCATGAGTAGTGTTTAGCCAAGTTTTATCAGTGCTTAGATGAAGATTTCCTTGATCTTTTTGACTGGCGTCATAGTAGTCGGGTCGGGGTCGGTGGGGCAACCGTCGCGAAAGAGCTAGCCCAGAGCGGGAAAGAGGTGACTGTACTCGAAGCAGGAGCGTACCCGAAGATGGGCACAGAGAGAAGAGCCTTGAGCTTCTACGCTGGAGGCTTCTGGGGCCCAGGCGAGTTCAGCAGAGAGGGCGTGGAGATACTACGCACAGAGATGGTGGGAGGCTCATCCTGCGTAACCATCGGGAACGGCGTCAGGGCGCTACAGAAAGAGTTCAGATTCCATGGACTAGACCTCGAGGAAGAGTTTCAGGGGGGCAGAGGCGGAACTCAAAATTCAGCCCTGCCCCGAGGAGAACATGGGTCCAAGGACAAGGCTTCTCATGAAGGCCTCCGAGGAGGTGGGCTACGATATGCGGCCGATGCCCAAGTTCATCGATTTCAACCGCTGCGATGGTTGCGGCAGATGTGCGCTCGGATGCGTGAACGGCGCCAAGTGGACTTCCCGGAACTATGTCGGCGACGCTCTCAGGAACGGTGCCAAGCTTAAGATCAAAAACAGGGTGCTCGAGGTACTCCATAGGGGTGGAGAGGTGAAAGGCGTCAAGGTTCAGACGCCTGAAGGCGTCAAGGAGTTGGAGTCAGATCTTGTCGTCTTGGCCGCAGGCGGGATCGGTACGCCCGTGATCCTTCAGAACTCCGGGGTGGAGGCCGGCACACACCTGTTCGCGGACACCTTAATCAACACCTATGGGGTGGTGGAGGGAGCCCAGTTCGGCCCCGAGCTTGGCATGGCGACCATCGTCGACGAGTTCCACGACTCCGAGGGCTACATACTGTCACCTTTCATGGAGGGCCCCCTCGACATGCTAACCAACCGCATACCCTTGGGCAGGAGACTACAGTCAAGGAACATTGGTCGCCTCGTGGGTGTGATGACCAAAATCAAGGACGAGCCGAACGGCGTGGTGAGAGCCGACGGCGGCATAGAGAAACCTGTTCCCCAGGTAGACGCCGAGAAGATAGAGAGCGGCTACCAGAGGTCCAGGGTGCTTCTGGAGGCGGCTGGGGCAGATCCGAAGAGCATATTCAGGTCCCACATTCGGGCCGGGCATCCGGGAGGCACAGCCGGGATGGGGCGTGTCGTAAACCGGGAGCAGGAGACCGAGGTCTTAGGATTGTTCGTCAGCGACTGCAGCGTGTTCCCCGAGACACCCGGGAAGCCCCCTGTGTTAACCATCGCCGCGCTGTCAAAGCATCTGGCGAAGAGGTTAGCGGAGGAGCACCTTTAGCCCCGTTCATTAATTTTATCTTATCCTAAGCTGACCTTTATCCGGTGTCGTTGTGAACGTATATAACGAGTATGGCAGACGTTTAGAGAACCTGATCAGACCCAACAGCCGCCCCTTGGCCGTGAGGATGCTGAGAAGCCCCGACGAGGTGCCGGAGGAGGCCCTCAGGCCGATAAGAGACTTTGGGAAGTGCATGTCCACGTGCCAGACCTTCGCCCTGAGCCGCCGGTTCGGCGAGACCGTGGCTCAGCTATTCGAGGACATGTGGTG
>CAZQOX010000288.1:0-2110 GCA_964594895.1 uncultured Candidatus Bathyarchaeia archaeon | reverse complement strand
GGCGGAGAGCCTGTGGAGAAGGCGCTGCTGTACGCCCCAGACGCCATCGGCGAATGGCTCTACCAGATGTATAGAGACGAGTTCAAGGGCGTCCTGGAGGCGGCGCCAATAGAGGTGCCCGTCCTCTCCATGACGCCCAGCAGCACCCCTGTCTGCTATGGAAGCATGTTCACCGGCCTCAAGCCCGAGGGCCACGGCATCAGGAAGTACGAGAAGCCCGTGCTGGAGTGCGACACGATGTTCGACGCCCTCGCAAGGGATGGTAAGAGGGTGGCCATCGTGGCGGTGAAGGGGAGTAGCATCGACCTCATCTTCCGTCGGCGGCCCATCGACTACTACACCGAGGAGTACGACCCAGAGGTCGAGGAAAAGGTGCTGAGGCTACTGAAGGATGAGGCCCACGACCTCATATTGGCTTATCATCAGGGCTACGACGACGCTATGCATGGCTCGACCCCTACGAGCCCCGAAGCAATCGAGGCTTTCAGGGGGCACCTGAGGACCTTCGAGAGGTTCGCCGAGGCGTTTAACGAAAGGTACGGCGACAGAAACAGGTTGATTGCGTTCCTGCCAGACCATGGTACCCACGTTGACCCTGAGTCTGGGAAGGGCAGTCACGGCACCGACAGCCCTGAGGACATGGAGGTCAGGCATTTCTGGGGCGTCTACAGAGCCAGAACCATGTCTTAGTTTGGTGACTACGGTTTATCCATTATATAACGCGTTGATGGTTATTGTAAGGTTCCATAATCAAACATATATTTTAAGCATCGATCCACCGAAATGTTAAAAAGATATTACGTTAAGTATTTCTAACGTTAGAAATAGTTTACAAGGTGAACGATGTGTTCGAAGACCCTGAAACGAGGAGGAAGAGATGGACCCTGATCGGGCTAGGCACAGTCATAGGCGCCGCGGTCGGCTTCATGATCGGGAGACTCCCCCTGGGAGCCTTCGCGGGGTACATGGCCGGCGTAGTATTTGGGATCGCCAAGTACGGGAACCCCCAGCCGGTGACCCCCGAGCAGAAGAAGACCATGCGCCTCGCGTCCTGGAGCCTGAGCGCCACGGTGATACTTGGGGCCCTCATGTATAGCAGCTTCTCGGGAGACTACGTGTCCGGTGTCGGCGGAGGCATAGGGCTCGTGTTCAGCGTGGGGCTGAGCTTCGGCACCCTGTACGACGAGAGGCTGGGCAACATCTTCAGCAAGGCTGCGAGGAACGCCTTCGTGGTGCTGGTGGCAGCCATGAGCGTCGTGGGCTTCATGGACGAGGCCGTGTGGCTCGCTTACCCCGAGCTCATGATCTACATGGCCGACAACCCCCTGCTGCCCCTGCTCTGGATGAGCTACGCAGTGTTCGCTGGGAGCTGGATATTCCACGCCTACGTCAAGGGTGAGTAGCCGTGGAGACCAGGATACGTGAGCTGAGGGAGGAGAAGGAATTGACCCAGGAGCAGCTGGCCGACCTTGTTGACGTCACCCGGCAGACCATACTCTTCCTGGAGAAGGGAAAGTACAACCCCAGCCTCAGGCTGGCCTGGAACATAGCAAGAGTATTCAACCGGCCCATAGAGGAGGTGTTCAGCTTCGACGACGAGAAGAAGGGGGGTGAGAGTTAGAGATGGCGTATGCAGGTGGGGCGGTGGCGGCTGCCTCGTTGAGCGCAAGCAGCTACCGGGTCAAGTTCAAGCGCGAGGAGTTCCTCGAGCTTGTGGACATCGCTAAGCCCCGGATAATATATCACCGGGGGAGGATGCACTTCTTCAGCTTCGACGGCTTCGTGATGTACACGTTCCAGTGCGGGGACGAGGACTTCCCGGCGCAGAGAGTGATAGACGCGATAGAGTTCAGCAACTACCAGTGGCAAGAGTAAAACCACTTTTTTGATCACAGGTTATTTCAGTCCCGGATCACCGACCAATATGTAAACCTCCATGGAGCAAGTGGTAAGATATGACCGAGACCCCAGACTGGAAGACTATTCTTCAAGAGCTCGTGGACAACATTCATGGCAAGGTTCTCTCAGTCATCCCGAGGCGTTACTCGCTGCCGGTAGACGAGTTTAAGAAGCTCCTGGACAGCGAGGCCCAGAGAGCCATCGTAGAGAC
>CAZQOX010000287.1:0-2123 GCA_964594895.1 uncultured Candidatus Bathyarchaeia archaeon | reverse complement strand
GGCGTCGACATAATGGCCATCAGGCGGGGCATGCACTGGCACATAAACCCCGACAAGGAGATGCTGATGCCGGAGGACGTGCTCGTGGCCAGGGGCACTGACGAGGGGCTAAAGACTCTTGTCAAGGCCGCGCTGGGGGAGGTGGACACCCTTGAGTGAGGCCGACATGCGTCACTGGGAGCGGATCACCAGCGACCTCGTGAAGCTGAAGAACACCAGCGAGATGATGATGGACCTCGCCTACTCTGCGGTGCTGCTCAACAACAGGTACCTCGCCCAAGAGGTCCAGTCCCTCGAGGAGGACATGGACAGCCTTCACATCGAGTTCCAGTGCAGAGTCCTGTCAAGGACGGACGAGGAGGTGAACCCGCTGGACCTCCTAGGCATCATCCGGATGGGAAACGTGACCGAGCGCATCGCCGACGCCGCGTCCGAGATCGCGGAGGTGGTGCTCAGGGGCATCGAGCCCCACCCCATCCTCCAGATGGTCATCCAGGACGCCGAGGAGACGGTGGAGAGGTTGACGGTGTCGGAGGACTCTCCCGTGGCGGGCAAGTCGTTGAAGGAGTCGAGGATCGCAGACGAGACAGGGATGTGGATACTCTACATCAGACGCGGAGAGAGATGGATGAAGCCCCGACCCAGCACCGTGCTCCTGCCCGGCGACGTCGTCATAGCCTCGGGCTACAGCGATGGCGAGGAAGATCTGAAACAACTGTTCTCAGGAAAAACAGATAAGAGTAAATAACGGAGCTACTCGGTTTTTTCCTCGGCAGGGGCCTCGGCTTCCGCGGGCTCCTTCTTGGCTTTCTTCCTGCCTTTTGGGGCCTCGACGATGGCGAAGTTGAGGAAGGTGGTCTCCGCGCTCACGGCGTTGCCGCGTACAACCTTGCGTTTCTTCTCTCCCTTGTCCCTGGGTGCATAACCCACGCCTCCGCTGAGGATCACCCTCGCCTTGGCGCTTCCGTGGACGTCGGGGCGCATGGGGATGCCGTCCTTGTCAGTGCCCCCTGTGAGCCTAATCTTGTATCCCTGCATCCCCGCCACGGCTCCTTCGACCACCTGCCCTATCCTTGTGCCGTAGAGAGCCCGTAGCTGCTGGTCGTCGAGCTCGACCCTCTGGCTTGTCCCGTCGGCGGGGTTTGAGACGATGAGTACCGGCATTGCTTCTCCTCCTATACTGCCCAGAGCACGTCTGTCCTCCGCTTCAACTCGACGAGTTCTTTTAAGGCTTCCGCCTGTTTCTCGGTGAGCCTGCCCGCGAACTTGGTGCGGAGCTGCTTGGCGTGCCGCTCCGGGATGTCGACATACAGGACATCGCGCTCTTTAATATGTCTACCTACGATGGGCTGAGGCATGGCCACGGCGACCTCCTGGCCCTCGTCGGCCCGCGAGATAGCCTCGCCCATATCTTGGATCTGGCTTATCCTCCCGATCCTGCTGCCCTCGACGTTGATCATGTTGACGTTGGGCGTGATCTGGCCGCCCAAGACCTTGGCGCCGAAGATCGCGGGCTTAGCCCTCCTGAATATATAGCCGTCCATGATCTCGATCTTCCCCGGCTTGACGAGCACGTCGAACTCCTTGCGGGCCTTGGCCTCACGCTCCTCCTCCATCCATCGGACATAATCGTCCATGAGGTTGTAGATGATGTCGTTCCAGAAGACCTGGATCTTGTTGTCGTGGGCCTCCCTCTCGGCGTCGGGTAGGATCTTCACGTTGAAGGCGAGGATGGCGCCGTAGAGGGGCTCCTCGTGTTTGACGCTCATCGCCTCTACCACGTCCCTGCGGCTCACGTCGCCTATGTCGGCTATCCTTATGGGGACCCCTTTCTGCCTGAGGCTCTCGACAATAGCCTCCAGGCTGCCCAGGGTGTCCGTCTTCAATATGATGCCCACGTTGTCGGTCTGAACCCTGAGGCGCTCCATCTCGGAAGCCACCTCCTCGACGGCCCTCTTCAGGGTCATGTCGCCGCCGACGGCGATGAGGGCCGACCCGGGGATCGCGTCGTCTATGTCGGGCGCCGCTATCTTGATGCCTGCCGCGGCGTGGGCCTGGCTTATGCTGCTGAACTTCTTGCGGGGGTCCCTGATCTCGTCGAGGGGCTGGGGCACAAGTATGGC
>CAZQOX010000286.1:0-2136 GCA_964594895.1 uncultured Candidatus Bathyarchaeia archaeon | reverse complement strand
AGCAGCACCTGGGGCAGCATGGCGACGATGCTGGCGAAGGCCAGGGTGGACGCCAACCCCGTGGTCTCGGTTATCCACCAGACGAGGGCGAACTGGACAAGCCTGCTGCCGAAGAGGGAGAAAGCCTGGCCGCCGAAGACGACCATGAACGGCCCAATGGGGCGCCCAGAACTCATGACGTAGCTAGTCAAAGCGATTAATAAAAAGATATGAGTGCCTAGCCGGCGGCTCTGCACCCACCCAAGATCATCAGCCCACCACTAACCCTTTTCATGTGTCGGCGTCAATGGATAAGGTATGAGGCTCACCACAAGGCTCGGCGACACGGGGCTCACCGTCTCCCGGCTATGCTACGGCACCGAGCCCTTCACATTTAAGAAGGGACCGGACGGCGCCAAGACCCAGGGCGACATACCGCCACCGGAAGGCGGAAGAAGGCTCGCGGCAGCCTACCGGCTAGGAGTCAATTTCTGGGACACCAGCGACGACTACGGCACCCACCCCCACGTCGCCGAGGGGCTGAAGCTGGTCCCCCGCAACGAGGTGGTGGTCGCGGACAAGACCAACGCCCACACCTACGACGAGGGCGTGGAGGCCGTGGAGCGTAGCCTCAGGGACCTGGGCACCGGGCACGTGGACATAATGTTCCTCCACATCGTGCCCCCGAGGCCCGTGGAGAGGCTGGACGCGGCTGGGCGCCCCTACGTCTCCGGTCCGCTGAGCAGCAGGATGGGGGCGCTCAAGGCTTTCCTGGACGCCAAGGAGACGGGCCGGGTGAGAGCCACGGCGCTATCCACCCACAGCACCGAGACCCTCCGGCAGGCGCTTGAGGTCCCCGAGATAGACGTGGTCTGCACCACGCTGAACATGGCTGGGGCCTTGGTGGACGACGGCACCCAGGAGGACAGGGTCGAGGCCATCCGGTGCCTGCACGACGCCGGCAGGTTCGTCTACGTCATCAAGGTGCTCCACGGGGGGAGGCTCAGGGCCCAGGCCGAGGAGGCCATCAGGTACGCCCTCCAGTTCCACGAGTTCATAGACGCCTGGAACATAGGCATGTACGACCTCGTCGACGTGAGGAGAAACCTCAAGCTCTTCGATGAGGCCCTTCCATAGCTTCCGCCTTCTTTTTATCTGAGAGGACGATATCAAGCTAGGTTCCTGTAGCCTTGAAATCGCTTAGCCGAGTCCTCGCGTTGGAGGGCAACATCCGCGTGCTGGCGGCGCAGACACTCATCAGCCAGATAGGGTTCGGCATGTTCTACGTGATATGGCAGCCATACCTCCTCAGCACCGGTATAAGCATCGGGCAGCTGGGGGTCATCCAGACCATGATCAACGTCAGCACAGGCCTGGGGCTGCTGGCGTGGGGCTACATTAGCGACCACTACGGGAGGAGGCCTGTCGTGATAGCCAGCGACGTCTGCAGGGTCGCAGCCATGGCGGTGCTCATCGTGTCGAGGCACTACATTGCGCTGCTGGTCTTCGCGTTCTTCATCGGGTTCACCGCCATGTTCATGATGGGTAACCCCGGAAGGAACGCGTTGATCACCGAGTCGGTAGACAGCACGAGGAGGGCCACGGCGCTCAGCACGCTGCTAGCCGTCAGCCAGGGCACGAGCACGCTGATGGCCTCCGCCGGCGGATACATAGCGGTCAAGGCGGGTTACACTCCCATCCTCTACGTGACCCTCGTCGTCGACGTGATCGGGCTGACGCTGCTCTTCCTCTACGTCAAGGAGACCCATAAGCCGGACGCCGGCAGGCAGAAGGCGGCCCCCATCTGGACGAGGATCAGGGACGCCCTGCTCCCTGAGGAAGAGAACGTCGTCCTGTACCTGATCATGCTGACGATGGGGTTCGGCTACGCTGTGGCATACAGCCTCTTCTACGGCGCACTGACTGACTACCAAGGGTTCACGCCCCTGGAGCTGGGGTTCATGAGCACCAGCTTCAGCCTCGTCTGGGCGCTGGGAAGCATACCCCTGGGGAAGATCAGCGACAGGGTGAGCCGGAAGAGGATGCTCATGGGGAGCGTGGCCATGGCCTACGTCACCGTCACAGGGTTCATACTCTTCAGATCCGTGTGGGCGTACGTCCTCTTCAACGGCGTCAGCGCCCTCGACATATGCTTCT
>CAZQOX010000285.1:0-2136 GCA_964594895.1 uncultured Candidatus Bathyarchaeia archaeon | reverse complement strand
TGTAGATTGGTGTCATCGCCGCTATCTCGTCCATTATAGCTGACGGTCCCGAGTAGTTCATCTCGTACCCCATGCGGCGGCTCAGCTCCTGGATTATCCACCAGTCTGGCCTCGAGTCTCCGATGGGCTCTATCGCCTTCCTGACGAGCTGAACCCTCCTATCGGTGGCCGTATAGGTGCCGTTCTTCTCCGCGAAGCTGCAGGCAGGGAGCACGACGTCGGCTAACGCCGCCGTCTCGCTAATGAATAGCTCGCTGACCACGAGAAACTCCAGCTTTTTCAGCTGCTCCTCGACGTGGTTCAGGTCCGGGTCGCTGAGCATCGGGTTTTCACCCATAACTACAAGCGCCTTCACCGCGTCGCCGCATTGGTTTATTGTCTCGGTTAACGTGAGACCTTTATGCGTGGGAAGCTCTGCCCCCCAAACCTCCCTGAACTTCGCACTCGTCGAGGGGTCTTCAGGGTTCTGGTATCCCGGCAGATAGTTGGGTAGGGCGGCCATGTCGCAGGCGCCCTGAACGTTGTTCTGGCCTCTGAGCGGGTTGACGCCTGTGCCTGGTCTTCCTATGTTCCCCGTCAGCATGGCGAGGTTGGCGCAGCTCTTCACGTTGTCGACGCCGGTGGTGTGCTGGGTTATTCCCATGCTGAAGAATGTGGATGCACTCGCCGCCTTTCCGTAGAGCCGGGCGGCTTCGACGATCTTCTCCTCGGGTACGCCGGTGATCTCGGACGCCTTCTCCGGCGTATACGTGAGAACGGTTTCTTTGAGAGCCTCGAAGCCCTCGGTGCGCTCGTCTATGAACTTCTGGTCGTTGAGGCCCTCGGTTATGATGACGTTCATCATAGCGTTCAGCAGGGCGACATCTGTCCCGGGCCTATGTTGAAGATACGCTGTGGCGTACTCGCATAGAGGTATCTCCCTCGGGTCGGCGACGATTAGCTTGGCCCCCGCATTCGCCGCCTTTATGATCCTCCGGGATATGAGGGGGTGCTGTTCGCTGGTGTTGCTGCCTATGACGAAGATGACATCCGACTGCTCCACATCCTCCTGGCTGTTGGTCATGGCGCCGCTGCCGAACGCGGCCACGAGGCCTGTTACTGTGCTGGCGTGGCAGAGCCGGGCACAGTGGTCCACGTTGTTGGTGCCCACAGCCGCCCTCGCCAGCTTCTGGAACAGGTAGTTCTCCTCGTTGGTGGCCTTCGCCGAGCTGAAGAAGCCGAGGGCATCAGGGCCATGGGTGTTCCTGATCTCTGTGAGACGAGAGGCAACCAAGTCTAAAGCCTCGTCCCAGGTGGCCTCCCTGAAGCCGCCGGCTTCCCTGATGAGGGGCTTGGTGAGCCTGTCCGGGTGGTGGATGAACTCGTGGGCGCTCCAACCTTTAATACACAGCTTGCCTTCTCCTGGGCCAGATTTCCCCGGTGTGACGGAGACGATCTTGCCGTCCCTAACGTGGAGGTCTAGTTGGCACCCAACGCCGCAGTATATGCATGTGGTCGTGATGATCATGCCAGTATCCTCCCGAGCTTCTCCTCGAACCCAGGGTCTTTCACCCTGTGCCTCTTGTACCCTACCTCGTCGAGGCTATACCCCATGGCGAGGGCCAAGTACTGTAGGTAGAAGAGAGCGGGAAGCTTAAAGCCCAGCTTAAGTGCCCTACCAGCCATCATCTGTCCCGTGTCGAACTGGTTCAGGCACTGGGGGCATATGACGTTCACGGAGTCCGCTCCCGCAGATCTCATGGCTCTTAGCTTGTCTCCTAGAAGCGTGTACGACGCGTTCCTGTCACCGTAGTTGCTAAGGGTCCAGCCGCAGCACTGTGTCTTGTGGCTGTAGTCCAGCGCCGTCGCACCGATGGCCTCCATCATCAGGTCCAGCTTAACTGGCACCTGAGGGTCGTCGAACCCCATCACCTCCGGGGGGCTCAACAGGTGGCAGCCCGTGTGGCTGGCCACTTTGAGACCCTCCAGCGGCGTCTCTGCCTTCTTCTTCACTTTATCCAGACCTACGGTGTCCACGAGGATCTCTGCGAAGTGCCTCACCTTTATTGTACCCCTGTACTGGTGGCCGGTTTCAGAGAGAAGCTTGTTCACCTTGTTCCTCAGCTCAAGGTCCGACTTCAGTGTCTCGTTGGCCTG
>CAZQOX010000284.1:0-2152 GCA_964594895.1 uncultured Candidatus Bathyarchaeia archaeon | reverse complement strand
AGGCGTCTACACTGGGAAGGTGGAGAGGAACCTGATCCTTGGCGAGGTCAAGGCGGAAGCGGCGAGACGAATGGCCATGGAACATGGCGTGGATCTAAGTAGGTCGGTGGCCTTCGGTGACTCCGATCAGGACGCGGAGACGCTGGGGCTGGTAGGGCTCCCCATAGCCCTCAACCCGAGCCCAAGGATGAGGAGCATATGCGGGGAGAGAGGCTGGCTGTGGTACACAGAGGAGTCCATCAACATACGGAGGATCGTAGAGCTGGCGAGCCAACTCAGATGAATGTCCATGGGGTCCCTTACACGAGCGTGTTCGACGGGCTGAGGTTCATCCTTAGGAGAGGATAGGCAAGAAGGTTTCATAACTTCGACGCGTCAATGATCAGACACCATGGATAGGCCGGGGCTCTCGCGTGACGTCGTGTTGCTGAGCCTGGCCATCTTCTTCACGGACGCGAGCCACAGCACCGTGATACCCATCTTCCCGGGGTACGCCCGAGGCGTCGGGGCGTCCCTGAGCATGCTGGGCTCCTACGGCTCCGTGGCTGCGATAGCGATGCTTATTCTCTCGCTGCCGCTGGGCCGGCTCTCCGACAGATATGGGCGTAGGCGCATGATGGTGCCTGGGCTCATCCTGTTCATCGTGGTCCCTCTCTCGTACATGGCGGCTCGGAGCCCGTACCACCTTTATCCGATCAGGATTGCCCTGGGCATCGGCGTGGGGCTCATCTTCGGAAACGGCTTCCTGCTTATGTCCGAGGTCGCGGAGGAGGGCTTCAGGAACGTGGCCCAGGGCCTCTACATGACGTCGATGGGCCTCGGCTTCACCATGGGCCCCCTCGTCGGCGGCTTCGCCGCCAAGTTCTTTGGCCCAAGCCTCAGCTTCAAGATCAGCAGTGGATTCGCCGTCCTCGGGCTTCTGCTCCTGTTGATGGTCAAGGAGAACAGGGCGAAGGAGAGTGGCAGGATTGAGGCCCGAACGGGGCTCAGGGAACTCGTCGGAGACCCGAGGATAATCGCGTCGGGTGTGGCAAACTTCGTCAACTCCGTGATGTTCAACGCCGTCACCCTGTTCTTCCCCGTTTATGGCTCAGACATCGGGTTGGACGCGGCAGATGTAGGTATCGGGCTCACCTCGAGGGGGTTAGCCAGCACAGCGGTGAGGCTCCCCGTCGGCTCGCTCACCAGACGAATCAAGGCGCTGAACCTGATGGCCGCCGGGCTGCTGCTCTCGGCTGCGACGATGTTCACCATCTCCAACTCGTCGGGGCTTGTGCTGGTAAGCGTCCTGATGGGGGTTCAAGGCGTAGCCTACGGGGTCTACCTCACATCGGGGAACGTGTACGTGACTGAGGAGGCGCCTAGCGACCACAAGGCTACAGCCATGGCTGTCTACAGCATGTTCGGGAACATCGGCGGCATCGTCGGCCCGGTGATGCTAGGCGTGATAGCGGAGAGAACCGGAGCTAGAGGCGCCCTACAGTTCTCCGCGGCCGCCACCGTGCTCGGCGTGGCGTTGGCGATGTTGCTTGCCCGTAGGGAAGCGGGGTCACCTGATCTGGCTTCTTAGCACCTCGAATGCCTTTGAGGCGTCCTCCTCCCTGAGGATGAGGCTGGCCTCGTCGCCGCTGAAGAACGCGTCCACCAGGTGCACGCCGTTCCTGAAGAGGAGGTCGCTGAGGAGGGCTATCCTGTCGTACCGGTCGTCTCCCTGAGCCATGGATATGTTGAGCTCGGTGTACCCCTCCCTTATCTCCGGCTCGTACTGCCACAGGTCCTGCATGATCTGGGTCATGGCTTCGGACGTGGTGACTATCTTGAGGCTCTCCGGGAACTGGTGAAACCTGATCTTGAGGCCCTGGCCCTGCAGCTCCGTGAGCTGCTTGACTATCTCCACCTGCTCCCTGCGTGACGCCCTGATGGTCACTTCCTTTATGTCGGTCTCCAGGTTCAGCCGTGAATCGTGAAGGGCCCCCCGGTGCTCGAGGGGCTGAGCCTCCAGGGTTTCGCGTGAGAAACGCATGATCGCCGTCACTATGGTGTTAGGGTCCACGTCGCTGCCCGATAGGCTCTCCACATCGTCCTGGATGTAACGGGCGGCTGCGCTGTAGTTCACGACCTGCATGCGGATGCCTCGGTAGAGGTAGGGGTT
>CAZQOX010000283.1:0-2169 GCA_964594895.1 uncultured Candidatus Bathyarchaeia archaeon | reverse complement strand
CTGAAGGGCGTCCCGTGGGTGTACTTGCGGCCGAACCTCTTGTCCCCTGTGTCCGAGTGGGAGTCAAAGTGGATGAGGGCGACCGGCCCGTGTGTCTTGGCCATGGCCCTGAGCTCGGGGAGCGTCACCGAGTGGTCGCCTCCCAGCATGATCGGGGTCACCCCGCCCTCCAGTATGGGGAGGAGGCCCCCCTCAATCATCTTGTAAGAGTCCTCGATGTAGCCGGGGTTGACGGGCAGATCGCCGTAGTCCACGACGGAGCAGTGGTCGAAGATGCTCACGTCCAGGACCTCGTTGTGGTGGCGCAGCAGCGCCGAGACGCTCCGGATCGCCTCCGGCCCGAACCTGGCGCCCACCCTGTAGGAGGCACCCGTGTCGAAGGGGACGCCGACGATGGCGACATCGACCCCCTCGGTCTCCGTGACGTGGGGGAGGCGCATGAACGTCTTGATGCCGGCGAACCGCGGGGACTCCCGGGGGTCCACAGGTCTGTATCCCTTCATGTGGAAACACTCACTCATCAGAAGAGAGAAGATCTATAAGATTCTACGCGCGAGGCGTGATGGTTGGGGCTTCTGGCGGCTGCCTGCAGAGCGGCTCAACGGGGATTCGAATCCCTCGCACGGCTCCATCATGGCTCTGCAGATGGCTTAAATAACTCTGGAAACGATGGCTTATGACGGCTCCATGAAGAGGAACTACCTGCCCATCACGGTGGTTGTGCTCGTACTCGGGGCAGGGCTGTCGGTCATCCCCCAGACGGTGGAGCTCAGCCAGCCAGATGAGTTGGTCACGCTCTTCAACCAGACGACAATAACGAAGCCTGTCGACGGCGCCACGGAGTTCACGTTCAGGACGGGGCGCGTAGAGACTGTGGACGGCTTCAGCCCAACGTTGATTCTCACAAACTCGGCTGATGTGGAGATGAACGCAACTGTCATCAACCTCGACCACCCTGACACCTACGTAGCGTCCATAGACGAGTCGCGGAGCTCCATCGTGTACGAAATAGAGGAAGCCGGCTCCTACGACCTCGAGATGGCGGGGCGGGTCTACGTCGACGAGCCCGTGGAGGTCACCGCGGCGTTCATCTACTACAGACATACGCCGCCCGAGCACTACACATACTACCCGTACAGGTACTTCGGGCTCGGCATGGCGTCGGTGGGAATAGTGACCACAGCCGTCGCCGTCTACTATAACAAGAGGGTCACGGGAAAACTATCAGACTAGAGTTCTCTCGGCGGCGTCACAGCACCTCGTTCGCCTATATGAAGCCTATTAGGCTAATTTGGCTGAAACGAAAGGCCCTGCCTCCATCGAGAGCGGAATGTCTTGCGACATCCTAGGATTCGCGGAAGAGAAGATAATGAAACTACTACTAGTACCGATATGGGCTGAAAAGATCGTGTACAGAGAAGAAAGCTAGAAGGATCTACGTGTCTTTTTTCTTCGGCTTTTTCTCCTTGTCCTTGCCGTTGCCGTTGTTGTTGCCGTTGCCGTTGGCGTTGCCGTTACCCTTGTTCTCTCTGTGCTCGTTCTTGGCCTTGTCTACGTTGCCCTTCAGCTGGTTTATCAGATCGTCTTCGCCGGAGGTGTCTTGCCCGTGGGCGGCTTTCCACTCCTTCTTATCGATCATCTTCTGTATCTTCGCCTGAAGCTTGGCCGCCGTCTTGAACAGCTGGGCAGACTGGGGGTCGTCCATGTCGTCGAACCCGTCGTCGAGGCCGTCGCCGGCGCCATCAAGGCCATCGATCGCGCCTTCGATGTCGCCCGCATCGATCCTCTCCTGTATTCGTAGGAGCTTCTGCTCGGCGTGGTACAGCGCGTTGTAAGCCTTCATGGCGTCGTCGGGGTCCAGGTCGTCCACTACCTCGTTGTAGAACAGGAACATCTCTTTGACGGATTCATTGAACCTCTTCTGGAACCTGTCAACGAGCAGCTCCTGCGTCTCGGTTAACTCCTCCTCGGTGGGCTCCGGGGGGAGCCCGTCGTCGCCCCCGTCCCCGGGTTCACCCGGCTCGGTCGTGTCATCAAAGACGCCCGGGTTGTCCTTCTGGTACTTCCTCCATGTGTTCCTGAGCATCCTCATGACCCGCAGCTGCTGCTGCGCAGCCGTCTGCAGGTTTTCTCCCTCCATCTCGGCTGCCTGCGTCATCTCCATCCACG
>CAZQOX010000282.1:0-2171 GCA_964594895.1 uncultured Candidatus Bathyarchaeia archaeon | reverse complement strand
GGCCGCCGTAGAGCCACTTGTAGCAGCTCGTCGCCAGGAAGTCGACGCCCTTGTCGCGGATGTCCCACCTCAAGGCTCCGGTCGACTGGGTGCCGTCCACCACGAGGTACGCGCCGTGGTCGTGGGCGGCCTCGGCGAGCGCCTCCACGTCGTGGAGGAAGCCGTTGAACCAGCCCGCCTGGTCAACCATGACCGCGGCGGTGTCGTCGTCTATAGCCTCCCCCCACTGCTCGGTCTCGACTACGCCGCCGCTGTGCCTTATGAACCTGGGCTCGACGCCCTTCTCCCTCTGCCTGTTGGCCACGGCGGCGCACATGGGGAAGCTCAGGTCGGATAGGACCAGGTTCTGGCCGCGCCTGAACGGGATCATGCCGAACGCGGTGTTCACGCCCGTGCTGGCGTTGGGCAGGAAGGCCACCTCGGACTCCCTAGCCCCGAGAACCTCGGCGAACAGCCTCCTGCTGTTCCTCTTCCTCTCGGTGTACTTGGAAAGGCCCTCCCCCAGGTCTGCCTCGCCCCTCATGGTCTTGGCGTAGTCCATCCAGTAGTCCTCCACCGCCCTTATTGTGGACTCGGGGACAGCCCCGATGACCGCGTTGTTGAAGTATATCTTGCCCTCGCACAGCGGGAAAGGCTCCATATCCCTTATGCTCAACGTGATTACCTACAAACTATGGTGTCTACACCGTTTTTATCCTTTTCAACCATGAAAACATGGAACACGCATCCCTATCATTAATAACTTCTATAGGTTAATCTTCCACGTTGGAAGGCGAAGACATTGGCGCGCAGACTCGAACTCGACGACCTCACCAAGTTCAACATGGTCAGCAGCCCCGAGCTGAGCCCAGACTCCTCCAAGCTGGCGTTCGTGGTCACGAAGCCGCTGGGCGACGAGTACGCCACCACGATATGGGTCATAGACAGCGGAAACGGCTACCCCATCAGGTACTACAGCGGAGGAAACCCGGCGGACCCCAGGTGGAGCCCCAACGGCCAGCAGATACTCTTCACGAGCCGCCGCGAGATGGAGAGAGACGAGAAGGGGAAAGGGCTCTGGGTGACCCAGGTCTGGGGAGGGGAGCCGAGGCTCATAGCGAAGATCAGGGGAGGCGTGTCCCAGCCCACCTGGAACATGTACGGCACCAAGGTCTACTTCGTATCGGAGGTCGGCGAAGAGGACCCGGACGTCAGGATAATCGACAGGATACCCATCTGGTATAACGCCGAGGGGTGGACCTACTACCGGACCAAGCAGCTCCACGTCGTGGACGTCAACAGCGGCATAGTCACGCGGCTCACAGAAGGCGACGAGAGCGTCCAGTGCTACGCGCCCGGGAACCTCGGCGGCAGGGTGGCGTACGCCAAGTCGGCGAGCCAGCTCAGGCCAAGCGAGTCAGACCTCTACGTCTACGACATCGCCACCGGCAAACACGAGCGGGTCTTGGGCGGCTACTCCGTCTCGGCCATTTGCTGGTCGGTGGACGACAGCCAGATAGCCGTGCTTGGGCACGACCGTAGCCACGGCTACCCGACCCACTGGGGGGTGCACGTCATCTCGCCGGAGAAAGGCGAGGTCACCAGCCTCACGGAGAGCCTGGACCGCGGGTGCAGCCGACGCCACTACTACGACCTGCGCAGCCCCCACACGGGCACGCCGGCCCCGGTCTGGGAGGGCCCCATGATCTACTTCCCGGTCTCGGACAGCAGCAGGTTCGGCGTCTACAGGGTCCAGGTGGAGCAGGGCCACATCGACCCCGTGGTCTCCGGGGACTTCAGCGTGGAGGAGTTCAGCGTCAGGAAGGGGAAGGTGGCGTACACCCGCGTCAGGACCGACAGGCCCACGGAGATGTGGATACACGACGAGAAGGAGGCCTGCCTCACCCGGTTCAACGACCACCTCCTGGCCAACGTCGAGCTCAGCAAGGCGGAGCGCTTCGAGTTCACCCAGAAAGACAAGACAGCCGTCGAGGGGTGGGTGCTGAAGCCCCACGGCTGGAGGAAGGGCAGGAAGTACCCAGCCATACTTGACATCCACGGAGGCCCCCGCAGCAAGTTCGGAGACTCCATGATGTTCGAGCACCAGCTCTACGCCGCCGAAGGCTACGCGGTCATCTACATAAACATCAGGGGCAGCGACGGCTACGACCAGCGGTTCTGCGACATCCGCG
>CAZQOX010000281.1:0-2188 GCA_964594895.1 uncultured Candidatus Bathyarchaeia archaeon | reverse complement strand
GCAGGATACGCATTGTTACCCACAACGACGCGGACGGCCTCGCCAGCGGGGGCATCCTCAGCGTCGTGGCCCACCGCATGGGCGCGGCGTTCAGAACCAGCAGCGAGAAGAAGCTCGACGAGAAGCTCGTGAAAAGCCTGGCCGAGGAGAACCCGAGCCTCATAGTTTTCAGCGACTTCGGCAGCGGCTACACCGACCTGATCGCCGAGAACCTGAGCCAGGACGTCATCATACTCGACCATCACCTCCCCGCAGAGCACGAGGCAGGCAACATAGTGCACGTGAACCCCATGCTCCACGGCATCGACGGCGCCAGGGAGATCGCTGCCAGCGGCATATGCTACCTCTTCGCCACGGAGGTCGACGACGGGAACAGGGATCTGAGCTGCCTGGGCCTCGTCGGCGCCCTGGGGGACCAGCAGGACAAGGGAGAGAGGAAGACCCTCACCGGCCTGAACACGTTGATAGAGGAGGACGCGGTCAGGGACGGGTTCCTCGATAAGCATGTGGGGCTCATCTTCTACGGATACGAGACGCGCCCACTGGCCAAGGCCATAGCCTACACGACCACCCCCTACATCCCGGGGCTGAGCGGAGACGAGGGCGCCTGTGTGGCCTTCCTTAGGGAGGTGGGCATCCCGATCAACGATGGGGACAGGCTGCGCGCCTTGGCTGACCTCACCGACGAGGAGAGACGGACGCTGTTCAGCGCCATGAGCAGCCACATGGTTAGCATGGGCTGCGACGCCGGGGCCGTCCACCAGCTCATAGGCACCATATACACGTTCAGGCTGGAGGAGCCCAGCACATGCCTGCGGAGCGGCAGGGAGTACGGGAGCCTCCTCAACGCCTGCGGCAGGATGGAAAAGCCGGGGGTGGGTCTCAGCATCTGCCTCGGCGACCGCGGCGAAGCCATGGAGGAGGCCCAGGAGACCCTTGACCTTTACCGCCGAAAGATCGGTTCGAGCCTGGGCCTAGTAAGGGAGAACGACATGGTTGAGGAGCGGGACCACATCTACGTCATAAAGGCGGGGGACGCCATCGACGACGCTGTCATCGGCGTCGTCTCGGGGATACTGCTGAGCCAGGGAATCCTCAAGAACCCGAAGCCCATAATATCGACGGCTGTGAGCGAGGACGACCAGGTGAAGGTCTCGGCCAGGGGCACAGAGGAGCTCGCCATGCGTGGCCTCCACATGGGCTTGGTGATGCAGAAGGCGGCCGCGGAGGTTGGGGGTGGCGGGGGCGGCCACGACGTCGCAGCGGGAGCGTACGTGCCCATTGATAAGGAGGAGGAGTTCATAGCTAAGGTGAACAGCCTTGTCCCCGAGCACCTCAAAGAGTGAGGCCACGGTAACCATACAGTACGTGGATCATAGGACCGCGGAGGCCATCCTCAGGGCGATCGAGCCGGACAACCTTCAGCTGCCCGACGGGATTGAGATAGAGGCGGAGGCCGTGGACGGCGTCATCACCGTGAGGGTGGATTGTATGCGTGGCATAGGCAGCCTGGTAGCGACGCTGGACGACCTCCTTTCATGTGTTCAGGCAGCCGAGAGGGCGATAGAAGAGCTAGGCTAGGCCCAGCCTCTCGGGCATGCCTTCGTCGGTGAGGGAGTAGTATACCCATTTCCCCCTCCGCTCGTGTCTCACCAGCCCCGCGTATTCCAGCTTCCTGACGTGGTGGCTGAGGTTTGGCTGCGTGAGGCCGAGGGCTGCTGTGAGCTCGCAGTTGCACATCTCGCGGAACGTTAGCAGCGTGAGTATTTTGAGCCGTTTCTCGTCGGCGAGGGACTTGAACACCGTGGCTCTCCTTTGGAGGTCGATGGACCCGAATAGTTGATCTGTCAAGATGCGTAGCTCCGACTCGTGTCGCTGGGAGTCTGGGGCGTCGCAGAAGGGGGTCTCAAGTAGTTTCCCGAGCCTTTCCTTGGTTTCCTGCATGTTATACCTCTGGCTTCACCTACAATAACAGATAAACAAATTTAAATATGTTTATGCGTTTCGTTTCTGGAACACGTGGAGCATGCTGAGATGGGTGAAAGCGAGGCGAGGCTCGGAGCCTTCGAGAAGTATCTAGCCGTATGGGTGGTTGCCTGCATGGCGATGGGGCTGGCCCTCTCCCAGTTCGTGCCCGGGTTGAGCAGGGCGATAGACAGCTGGCAGGTGAGAGGCATCTCGATACCCA
>CAZQOX010000280.1:0-2217 GCA_964594895.1 uncultured Candidatus Bathyarchaeia archaeon | reverse complement strand
AGAGCCCGACGAGAAGCTCTGCATCTACTGCCTCGACGACGACGAAGAATTCGACAAAGAAGAGGACTTGGGAGAAGACGAAGGCTGGGACAGAGAGTAATCCGTCCGGATAACATACAATCTTTTACACCATTTTTTTTAACCTTCTTGACACCGTGTCAGGTCTCACCGGCTATCATGGTGCGCACGTAGCTGGTTTTGGACAAAGTTATTAGCCGCTGTGTCTCCGTGATCTTATGACTGATTTCTCGAACGTTCTTGATTCCGTGCCCAACTATAAGCGGTACGTGACCGTCGACGAGCTTCACCAGCGTAACGCCGACCTCGTGAACGAGTACCCCGGAGAGGCGGAGCTCATCGACCTGGGGAAGAGCGCCGACGGCGAGATAATCGACTGCCTGAAGATCGGGAACGGCAGGCACAACGCCCTCATCCACGGGTTCCCCAACTGCGAGGAGCCCTTCGGCGGCAACCTCTTGGACTACCTGGCGGAGGCGCTGCTCCAGGACGACGAGCTGACCGAGGCCCTCGACTACACGTGGTACCTGGTGAAGTGCAGCGACCCTGACGGGGCTAGGCTCAACGAGGGCTTCCAGCTGGGGCCCCACACCCCCATGAACTTCACCCTCAACTACTACAGGACGCCCAACGTCAAGACGCCTGACAGCTGTTTCCCGTTCCGGTTCGGGCCCCTGGACCTGAACAATCCGGTGCCCGAGACTAGGGCGTTGATGAGAGTCATGGACAGGGTACCCATGAGCTTCGTGAGCGCCCTCCACATGATGAAGTGGGGAGGCATCACCTACGAGGTGCCCCACCCGTGCCCCGAGATTTACGCCCCGCTGTGGGACGCCGCGAAGAGGTTCGACGTGTTCCCCCGGAAAAGGCTGGGGACGACGCTGGCGCCCGGCATCCAGCAGGCGGCGTACCTGACGCCGGCGAAGGGGTGGCTACGGCAGTGGGCGCGAGGCAACGCCAACATTGAGCCCATCCCGGGCTGCAGCCTCTACGAATACGCCCAGATGTTGAACCCCTACGTGTTCGTGATGATCCCCGAGTGCTGCATCTGGTACGACCCCAGGATGTGGGACGACTCGCCCAGCGGGTCGACCCTGGGAGAGAGCCTGCTGTACGCCAAGGAGCGGCGGGACGAGGTTAGCAGCTGGATGCTTGAAGTCTGGAACAGGGCGTCACCGCACCTGGAGACGGGGAGCCCCTTCAAGGTGATGATGGACGAGTGGATGGAGCCGATAATCGAGAGGTACACCAACGTGAGCAACCCGCCGTTCAGCTTCGACGAGAAGGTGCACGCCAGGAAGGCGACGGTGGCGGAGAAGGTGGGCGTCGAGGGCAGGGACGACCTGTATAGGATGTTCTACCTGGGCGGGCTGATCAGGACGTTCGACGCGGAGCTGGGGGCCGGGGGCGGCGAGGCGTTGTCCGGGCTGAGGGACGAGGTCTACGGGAAGCTCCAGGACTACGACAACTATCTCCACGACAACTACACGGTGGTGGCGCACCCCATCAGGAACCTGGTTGGGATGAGCCTTGGGGCGCTGCTCCACAGCGCCGTGTACGCCAAGGATAGGCAGCCCTAGCCTCTATTATGGCAGTTTACGTGCCATTAAGGTTATAATGATAGCCCTTCAACGGAAAAGAGTCACACATGCGTCGCCCCCATTTAGGGAGTAAACGAGAAAAGGCGAACCGACGCCCCTTTAACCATAAGGAGCCACAGAAACAGTTTTTTCAGATTTAAATATATGCAAAAACGTCGTCCATCGAAAAAGAAGACGCATCCCCAAAACGCTTATTCCGTGTAACCAAAAACCTCAAATTTAGCCCAAAATTTTTTTTCCAAAATTACAAGTAACATGTAATAAGCGGTTTTTTCGAGCAGAATATATAGGCGTCTTCAAACATGCTGCGGTCGGTTGGATAGTAGAAAAAAGGTTATTGTTTAGGGGCCTTCTCCCAGTTCTCTCGGGCAATTTCTAGGGGTGGTTGGAGTCCCTCGGGGAGAGGCGTCTTGTATGTTCGCCCCTTGAGCCGTTCCTCGTGCTCTCCCTGGACTGCTTTGCGTAGCTTCTCGTCTGTGAATAACTCTACGGCGGCGCCGGCCATGGTCTTGGCTGCGAAGACGAGGCTCTTGTGGCCTATGCTGCTGCCTGCGCATGCGACGAAGGCCCAGCTGTGCCCTGGGGCGCCGAGGACGTT
>CAZQOX010000279.1:0-2225 GCA_964594895.1 uncultured Candidatus Bathyarchaeia archaeon | reverse complement strand
GGCGGCATGGGCCCCGAGGCCACGGCCGACCTGTACATGAGGATCATCAGGGCGACCCAAGTAGAGAAGGATCAGGACCACCTCAGGGTCATCATAGACAGCAACGCCAAGATCCCCGACCGCACCCCCGCGATACTGGGCACCGGCCCCAGCCCCCTACCCCTCATGCTGGAGACCGGGCTCAACCTCCAGCGAGCGGGGGCCGACTTCATCATCATGCCGTGCAACACCGCACACTACTTCCACGACCGGCTCCAGGAGGGCCTAGGGATACCGGTGCTCCACATGATCAGGCTAAGCGCCGAGGACACCAGACGGAGTCACCCGGAGGTCGGCGAGGCGGGCCTACTGGCCACGGACGGCACCCTCGCCAGCCGCCTCTACCACACGAGCTACGGCGACCAAGGAATAGAGATCGTCGCCCCCTCCGAGGAGTCCCAGAGGGACGTCATGAAGGCCATCTACCGGCACATCAAACGAGGGAGCCTGAAGGCCGGAGGCAAGCTGCTCCACAGGGTGGCCCACGAGCTCATGGACGCCGGCGCCGAGGCCGTCATATGCGGCTGCACAGAGGTGAGCCTCGTGCTCCACGACGGCGACCTGACGGTGCCCGTCGTCGACCCCCTCCAAGTGCTCGCCGAGAAAGCCGTCGAGCTGGCGAGAGGCTAGGCGATGGACGAGCCCAGCCACCTACTCGGCTCCCTAGAAAACAGTGGAAAAATATTCGAGTTCTACTACCCGGCTGGGCTGACGTGGAACTGTATCCGCTGTGGACGATGCTGCAGAGACATCGAGGACTGGGATAGACGCGTCCTCCTGCTTGAGAAAGACATCACCAGACTGGAGAAACAAGGAGAAAAAGACTTTTTCGAGCCAACGGATGAGGGCAAGTTCGTCGCAGTCATGAAGAAGAAAGATGGGAGATGCGTCTTCCTCGGCGAAGCCGGCTGCATGGTCTACGGGGAGCGCCCGCTCCTCTGCCTCATGTACCCCTTCTACGTGGAGCGCCAGGGAGACGTCTACGTCATAGGCGTCGACACGGGGTGCCCCGGCGTCGGCGGAGGAGAAGGGCTCGCAGAGAAGTTCTTCAGGGGGCTTCTGGGGTACGCCCTCGACCAGGTGGAGGCGTAGCCGTCGACTGTGCTGTATCCGTGACTCGGTTTTCTTGTGCCCACATCGGATTTGGGCGGTAGTCAATACTACCCCCCTAGGCTTTGAGCCAGACCAGCCTCGCTCAACAGATTCTGGACGAGGAATCCTCCGCAGACGAAGAAGGCACCTGGATCATAGTCTACGATTTCAGAGACCGTAGGCCCTGCCCCAGGTTCTGGGTTAACCTTCAGAGGCTTAAGGAGCTGGCCGACTGCAGAAGCATACAGTACAGCGTGGTGGTGGCTGGGAACAGGAGGACCGCCTCCGCCGCCGCGAAGCTGGCTTCGCATTACGGCGCGGATGTGGCCGTCTTCAGGGGAGAGGCGGTCGACCCGACTTAGGCGGTAGTATTAACTACCTCCCATTAAACACCCTCATTGGAAGGCGATCGTTAATACTACCGCCTGCATTTGAATAACAGATTTTAATTTCCCGAAGCCCTCAGCTTCAGGCATGATCACGTTCCACATCATGACACCGGACGACCAGGAATTCTTCCTCAGCCTCATCGACATGGTTGGCTGGGGCCTCACAGACTCTGATTACCGGCGCATGCTCGCCTTCAGCCCGGACGGCGTGTTCAAGGCCACGCTGGGCGGCGTGGATGTCGGCGTCGTCGTCACCGTCGACTACGGCGAGGTGGGGTGGATAGGGAACCTCGTCGTGGTCCCCGAGATGCGTGGGAGGGGCATCGGCGAGGCCCTGATGAGGAGGGGCATGGAGCACCTGTTGGGCCGCGGCGTCAGGTCCATAAGGCTGGACGCCGTCCAGAAGGCCATACCCCTGTACAGGCGACTTGGTTTCAGGGACGAGTACTGGAGCCTCAGGTACACGGGGAGGGCGTCCCAGAGCCCTGTCGCCCACGTGGAGCCTATGCGGAGAAGTGACCTGGACGCGGTCGCTGAGCTTGACTACGCGTATTTCAGGGGGAGGAGGGGGCGTCTGCTCAGGTGGGTCTACGACAGGTTCCCCGGCCTATGTTTCGCTTCCTGGAGTGGCGGCGGGCTGACGGGGTATGTCATGGCCAAGGACGGCTCGGACAGCGTCAAGGTGGGGCCGTGGATATGCCGCCC
>CAZQOX010000278.1:0-2229 GCA_964594895.1 uncultured Candidatus Bathyarchaeia archaeon | reverse complement strand
AGGAGAAGGAGAAGCAGCTCAGGCGCCTCGTCACCGAGATGAGGATGATGGAGGGATCCGTCGATGCACTCAACCAGAGGCTTCAGTTTCTCACCGTATCATTATCTGAGCTTCGGCTGGCGCAGGGCTCGCTCAGGGATCTAAAAGGCGTCGAGTCCGGGAACCCGCTCCTCGTCCCCGTTGGGGCAGGCGTGTTCATGGACGCCAAGCTCGGAGACATCAGCAAAGTCGTCGTAGGCATAGGAGCGGACGTCTCCTTGGAGATGGAATACGAGAAAGCCGTCGAGGAGATAGGTGAACGGCTCCAGGAGATGGAGAAGGCGCAGGGAGCCGTCCAGCAGCAGCTGGGCCAGATCCTCGCCCAGCTCGAGTCCCATCAGGGGATGGCGGAAAGGTTATCAATGGAGATCCAGAACGCCTTCCAGGGTGCGCAGTAGTGTTCGAGAAGCTCCGTCAGGGACTCAAAGGCATAGTCAACAGGATAAACAGCGCCGGGCTTATGGAGAAGGACCTGGACCCGATCCTATGGGATCTGCAGCTTCAGCTCATCGGAAACGACGTTTCCGTGGAGGTCGCGGAGAAGGTCTGCAGCGAGCTCAAGGAGAGGCTTCTCGGCGAGGACGCGCCCAGGTTCGGAGACAAGTCCAAGCTGATCCATGACTCTCTCAAGGCGTCGCTGGAGTCTGTGATGAACGGCTCAGGCAGAGTGGATCTGCTCAAACTCGTATCCGAGGCTAAGGCGAGGGGTGAGCCCTTCGTCGTCATGTTCGTAGGCATCAACGGCACAGGCAAGACCACCACCATCGCGAAGATGTCCAGGCTGCTCATGGACAAAGGATTCACCGTCGTGCTCGCCTCGGCAGATACCTACAGGGCGGGCGCCATAGAGCAGCTTGAGGAGCACGGGCGCCGCCTCGGCGTCAATGTCATCAGACACAGGTACGGCTCCGACGCGGCGGCGGTGGGCTTCGACGCCGTCGAGCACGCCAAGGCCCGGGGCGTCGACGTAGTTTTGATCGACACCGCTGGGCGGATGCAGACGAACCGGAACCTCATGGACGAGCTCCAGAAGATGAAGCGTGTGGTCCAGCCAGACTTCACGATAATGATCCTTGACAGCCTCATAGGCAACGACGCCACTGAGCAGGCCATGACCTTCAACGAGCAGGTCGGCTTCGACGCCGTGGTGCTCACCAAGGTCGACGCAGACGCCAAGGGAGGCAGCAGCCTCAGCGTCAGCTACCTGACCGGCAAGCCGGTCATCTACGTGGGCGTCGGCCAGGGGTATGAGGACCTGCAGCCCTTCGACGTGGAGTGGTTCGCGGAGAGGCTTCTCGAAAATACGTAAACTTTAACTAGAGATCACTGTTTGATAGGTTGGAAAAGATGGGACTTAACGAGTTCTTCCAGAACGCGGACAGGCTGATGAGGACGCTTACGCGGCCAGACTGGAAGACCTACTGGATGAGCATCAAGATAGTGTTCGCCGGCATAAGCGTCCTGGGTGCGGTTGGTTTCCTCGTTCGGCTCATCTCCGTCACGCTGCAGGGCGGAACCGGCGTATAGGCATGCGATAAATCATACATTTTACCGAGGTTCTACTCGATGTCTTTGTTGTATGGGTACTTGACGTAGAAAAGGTACATCAGGACGATCATGAACCCGACCGCGACCAAGAAGACCTCCTCGAACTCGAAGATCAGCACCGTCATGTCGTGGGTCTCTGTCATGACCAGAGACTTCAGAGCTGAGAAGACTCCCATTCCATTCACCTTTCACCCCTATCCCATGGCCGCGTTTTATATGTATTCCCCAAACGCGGTCTTTCAGCAATATTAATATCTCTGCGCCATACAAAGCATGGTGCATCGGGCGTGGTCTAGTTGTCCGAAAAAACTATGAGAACATCCCTATACGCGGTAAAGGTCACTAACGGCCAGGAGCGCACGGTATCTCTGATGCTCTCGGACAAGGCGAAGGTGGAAGGGCTACCCATAGCGGCCATACTGGCGCCGGCCGAGCTGAAGGGATACATAATAGTCGAGGCTGAGAGGCCCCACATAGTGGATGAGCTCATCAGGGGGATGCGCCACACCCGTGAACGCGTGCAGGGCACCATCAGCCCGGAAGAGGTGGACCACTACATCGAGACCAGGCCGGTGGTTGAAGGCTTAGAGGAGGGGACCCTGGTCGAGGTGATCGCCGGCCCCTTCAAGGGGATGCAGGCCC
>CAZQOX010000277.1:0-2231 GCA_964594895.1 uncultured Candidatus Bathyarchaeia archaeon | reverse complement strand
TCCGCGTGGACCCCGGGGACTACGACTAGGTCACCTGTTGTGAGTACAAACGGTGTTCAGCAGAAGTGAGTCCACTATATAAGCGCGAGGAGAGAATGAGGCGTGGTGAGGACGAAGTCGCAGTCTAGACGGCTTTCTGGTATGCGCGGGTTTACGGTCGTCTGGCTCGGTCAGCTCGTCTCGTTCCTCGGGACGGGCATGACCCAGTTCGCCCTCACCATCTGGGCTTGGGAGAAGACCGGCGAGGCGACGGCCCTCGCCTTGGTCGGGTTCTCGTTCGTTTTACCCTACATATTGGCGAGCCCCTTCGCGGGCGCCCTGGTGGACAGGTGGAACAGGAAGCTCGTCACCATGCTGAGCGACGTCGCCTCGGGCATCTCCACGCTGGCGGTCCTCGCGCTGTTCGCCTCGGGCAGGCTCGAGGTCTGGCACCTCTACGTCACCTCCGCGTTCTCGGGCGCCTTCCAGGCTTTCCAGTTCCCGGCGTTCTCGGCCGCCGTCACACTGATGCTCGACAAGAAAGAGTACACCAGGGCCAACGGCATGCTGAGCCTCGCCAACTCCGCCTCGGGCATCTTCGCGCCGGTCGCAGCCGGGATACTGCTCCCCATCACCGGCCTTGGCGGAATCATGTCCTTCGATGTCGTGAGCTTCATAGTGGCCGTAGGCGCATTGGCGGTAATCCACATCCCCCAGCCCGCAGGCGTCACGGAGGCGAGGGAGAGGCCGAGCCTGCTGGAGGACTCCGTCTTCGGGTTCCGCTACATCTTGGCACGGCCCAGCCTCCTAGGGCTACAGAGCATCTTCTTCGTCGTCAACTTCATGGCGAGCATCAGCTTCGCCCTTCTCGCGCCCATGATCCTGAGCCGAACAGGGAACGACAGCGTCGTCCTGGGAGCCGTCCAGTCCGCCTTCGGTGTCGGCGGCGTCGTCGGGGGCCTCCTCATGAGCGCCTGGGGCGGCCCCAAGCGGAGGGTCTACGGCCTCCTCCTGGGCCTCGTCTCCAGCTCCCTTCTAGGCAGCGTACTGATGGGCCTGGGCCGGAGCGCCCCCGTCTGGGTGGCCGCGGCGTTCTTCTTCCTGCTCGTCAACCCCATCACCAACGGCTGCAGCCAGGCCATCTGGCAGAGCAAGGTCCCACCGGAGCTCCAGGGCCGGGTCTTCTCCACCAGGGCCCTCATCGCCCAGGCCTCCCAGCCGGTGGCCTTGTTCGTGGCGGGACCCCTAGCCGACAGGGTCATGGAGCCCGCGATGACGGCAGGGGGCTCCCTCGCCCCCGTCTTCGGGTGGCTCGTGGGCACAGGTCCAGGCGCCGGGATGGCCCTCATCTTCGTATTCGCTGGCCTCATCGGGGCCGCCACAGGCTTGGGCGGATTCCTGTTCGACGCCGTCAGAAACGTCGAGGACATCCTCCCCGACCACGACGCGGTGACGGCTACGCCGGAGGCCGTAACAGCTTCCGGGGACGCCCCCGAATAAAAACACGATCCTCCCTGACCCTCAGATCGTTCTTCCTGTTCCTACGCACCCACTCAAGGAGCGACTCCTCACGCATGTATACCGAGGAGCCCAGCCCAGGCATTACTTTTAAACGATGCTCAGGTCAGACGCGTGGAGAGACACGTGAAAATGGGCCACCTGTCGGCTAGGAAAAACTTTTCCCGATCTAACCTGTAGCAGGTCATATGCCAAAGGTGGAAGTCGACGACGTAGAGATCTATTACGAGACACGCGGAGAGGGCAGCCCGCTGACACTCATCAACGGCTGGGGAGGCAGCATGGACAGCTGGAGCCCCCGTATGCTGGACACGCTGGCGGAGCAACACCTCGTCGTCACCATAGACAACAGAGGCACAGGCCGCAGCGGCAAGCCAGACACCCCCTACACCATGGACATGATGGCAGCCGACACCGCGGGCCTACTCGACTCCATCGGCGTAGAGAGGTCCCATGTCATGGGGTTCAGCATGGGAGGCATGGTCGCCCAGGCCGTCGCCGTCAACCACCCCAGGAAGGTGTCCAGCCTAGTGCTGTGCGGCACCAGCACGGGAGGAGCCCACAGGGTGAGCCCCAACGTGCATGTGCAGATGGAGCTCACCCTCATCGCCAACCCTCTCCCCGAGATGACCGAGAGGGGCCGCACAGTGAAGCTGCTGTATCTCCTATACCCCCGAGACTACGTCGACGCTAACCTGGAGGCGCTCATACTGGACGAGACCTACACGGATCAC
>CAZQOX010000276.1:0-2238 GCA_964594895.1 uncultured Candidatus Bathyarchaeia archaeon | reverse complement strand
AGACCAACCCCCTGTTCAAGAGGCAGGAGGTCGAGTTCAAGGTGGAGGAGCCTTCCACGCCGAGCAGGTCCAGCGTGAGGATCGAGCTCGCGGTGGCGCTGCGCGTTGAGCTGAACCAGGTCTACGTCAGGGAGATGAAGACCAAGTCCGGGACTAGGACGACGTTCGGGGTAGCCCATGTCTACGAGGACCCCGAGATGGCTCTCAAGGTGGAGCCGAAGCACATCGTGGAGCGTAACATGTCCGCCGCGCCGGCCGAGCCAGAACCCGAGCCGGAACCTGAGCCCGCGCCAGAACCCGAGGAAGAGAAACAGGAGGAGAAGTGATCATGTCTGACACTGTGAGTAAACACTACGAGATCAAAGACGGGAAGCTTGAGAGAAAGAGGCCGTTCTGTAACAGGTGTGGAAGAGGCTACTTCATGGCCGACCACGGCGACAGATACACCTGCGGCAACTGCGGCTTCACCATCTTCAAGAAGAAGGAAGAGTAGCTAGGCCGGCTCCTCGACATCGTTTCATTATCTTGTCAGCGGCTCGTCTTGATGAAAAACCACATACCGTAGCTACGGTATGGTATTGATGACTTTAGAGTAGTCTAAGATGAAGTGGCAGGTAGACGGTGACAGGCTCTGGGGCTCCCTGATGGAGATGGGGCGGGTAGGGAGAGAGGGAGACGGCGTGAACCGCCTCGCCCTCAACGACGCGAACAAGCAGGGAAGGGAACTGTTCACAGGGTGGCTAAGGGACGAGGGGTTGGAGGTCCGGGTCGACCGCATAGGAAACATTTTCGGTGTCCGAGAAGGGACTGACCCGGGTGAGCACCCCGTCGTGGTGGGAAGCCACCTCGACACCGTCAGGGAAGCCGGGGTCTTCGACGGTGCGCTGGGTGTGCTATCAGGCCTCGAGATCGTGAGGCTGCTCAACCAGGAGGACGTTGAAACTAGGAGAGCCGTCGCCGTCGCAGCCTTCACCAACGAGGAGGGGGCGCGGTTCCAGCCAGACATGATGGGTAGCATGGTCTTCACGGGGCTGCTCGACGCAGAGACGGCGTGGGCCGCCTCGGACGATGACGGCGTCACGGTGAGGGACGAGCTACAGCGGATAGGCTACCTAGGGGAAGACGAGTTCAACGCTGGGCACTATCTTGAGCTCCACGTCGAGCAGGGGCCCGTGCTTCACAGCGAAGGGCTGGAGGTGGGTGTCGTCGAGGGTGTTCAGGGCATGGCTTGGTGGGACGGAGAATACACCGGCGAGGCGAACCACGCAGGGACAACCCCTCTCCACCTGCGAAGGGATGCGCTGCTGGCGGCCGCCGACCTCTGCTGCAGGCTGAGAGAGAAGGCGGAGGAGCTGGGGCACGGATCGGTCGTCACCATGGGAAGGCTGCACCCTAAGCCGGACATTCGTAACGTGGTTCCCGGCGGGGCGTTCTTCACCGTTGACTTCAGGCAGTACGAGAGAGAGCTTTACGAGGCTGGGCAGAGACAGGTTGTCAAGCTCATGGAGGAGACCGCTGAGAGGCATGGGTTAGAACACCACCTTGTTCAGACGGTTGACGCGAAGCCAGTGAGGTTCGACCGCAGAATGGTTGAGCTCGTTGAGAGGAAGACGAAGGAGCTGGGGCTATCCTACAAGGTGATGCACAGCGGGGCCGGACACGACGCCCAGTTCATGAGCCACGTCTGCCCGACGGCCATGATCTTCGTGCCATCCATCGGAGGCAGGAGCCACTGCCCAGAGGAGAGGACGCCGAAGGCCGACTGCGTCAACGGGGCGAACGTCCTGCTCCGGTGCGTCTTGGAGCTGTCGTCTGGGGTCTGACCGCGCCTCTGTCCCTCAATAACTATCGTAAAATAGATGACGGTGGAAGAAATAAACATGGAGGAGTCCGTTCGGAACTGTAATTTCTGTGGCGCTCAGACGGTCACTCCCTACCGGTGTCCTGAATGTGGTTATCTCTTCTGCCACAAGCATCGTCTCCCAGAGCAACATGACTGTGTAGCTAGAAGGAAGCCTTCGAGGGGGAAACGACGCGCCAAACGTATCGGCTGGGTGAGGCGGATGAGTCAACTGGCGATAATGCTGGTTATGGCGGGTGGAGCTTTGATAATTCTTCACGTGTTTGGGTTCGTCGATCTCTACGAGATGATCGGGCGTCTTCGCGGGCTCGTGGCTAGGTTCACGTGACTCCGGTGAGAATCACTACTTTAATATGGAAAAGATGACGCTTTTATCT
>CAZQOX010000275.1:0-2249 GCA_964594895.1 uncultured Candidatus Bathyarchaeia archaeon | reverse complement strand
GCCTCTATAGAACCTATGACGGTGTGTCCAGAGGTGGGCATCCTCCGGTCGTGGGCGGTGAGGTTCAATGAGTCGTACCTTGGGCGGCAGACGTTCTTCAACCCGTACACGGAGGAACTGGTGGACGTAGACTCCATGGCGGAGGCTTGCGGCGGCAGGGACTGTTGGAAGGACGAGGAGGAGTGAAGCGCGCCGGGGCGCACTCATGCTGTTTCTTCTCTGGGCTCCACCTCGACGGCTACCTCGTTCCTCCGCATGAACCAGGGCTTGAAGGGGCCGTCGTACCTCATCGAGAAAACCTCTCCCTTTATCCGGATGCCTTCCCTTTCAAGCTCATCTAACAGCTCCCTGGTTTTAGAGCTGAAATTAGACTGTGTCCATCTTCCGGAGAACCTCAGCGCAGCGACGAGCCTCTCAGGCACCTTCACTATCTTGACTCGCTCGTCCGACGGCTCCGGGGTCGTCTCCACCGTGTACTTGTCTGGCATCACGAAGGCGATCGATTTGTCGTCCGACAGCACGGGCGCGGTCATGGCGATTCGCTCGGAGATCACTGGAGCCGTCATGGCGATCTTCGTCTTCTTGACGTTGGCGCCGGAGATGAACCGAAAAAGTATGTTGAACCCGCCGTCGGCGTAGCCCTCAACCCTGGCGACAACGATCTCCGGGTACCTTCTCACCTCGACTCTGCCAAGAGTCTCTACCACGGTGTACTTGGCCTGCTCGACCATGTGAAGACATGAAAACGGCAAGTGAAAACCTTTACTAAATATTTGTTTACCAGACGCAGCACACTGGACACGAGTAGGTCGGTTTTATTACGCTGAACACTTCTCTTTATGAAGATATGTCCAACTACAGCCCGACCCGCGACACGTTGGCGAAGCGGATAGCGGGCGAGATAGTGTTGTCCCCCAGCCCGGGGAAGACCATGCGGAAGTGGAGGGGGCTCCTCGGGGTCACACAGATAGAGTTGGCGGGCATCCTGGAGCTGTCGCCTTCCGTGGTCAGCGACTACGAGACGGGGCGCCGACGCAGCCCTGGCAGCGGGTTCATCAAGCGGTACGTGGGGGCGCTGCTGGACATCGACGAGTCGAAGGGCGGCCAGTACATCAGGCAGCTGAGCAGGATCACGTTGGACCCCAGCGACGTCTTCATCGACATCCGGGAGTTCATGGCGCCCGTGAGCGTCGCGGAGATAGTGGAGGCCGTCGAGGGAACGGTCTACGCGGGGCACGACAGGCTGGACCAGAACGTGTTAGGGTACACCATCGTGGACAGCATCAAGGCGATACAGATGCTCAGCGGCCTCGACTTCTACAGGATATTCGGCACCACCAGCGAGAGGGCCCTGGTGTTCAGCGGCGTCAGCCGGGGCAGGTCCCCCATGATCGCCGTGAAGATCAGCCCCTTCAAGCCCCGCGTCATAGTGCTCCACGGCCTGGAGGGGGAGCTGGACCCGCTGGCGATCCAGCTGGCGACCCACGAGGGCATACCTCTGGCGGTGTCTGGGCTGGAGACCGAGGACGAGCTGGTCGAGGTGCTGGTGGACCTCTACGAGAGCACCGGGTAGCCGAGGCCTCCTAAAGACGCCACGTGTCCCCGGTATACACACCGTATCCTGTTTTAAGCCGGCTTCAGGTTGTCCCCTCACTCATACCTGAGGGCGTCGACGGGGTTCATGCCGGCGGCCCTCCACGCGGGGTACAGCCCTGCGAGGACGGAGGTGACCATGGCGAACCCGACGACGGCAAGGCCGAGGGCAGGGGACGTTGAGACGGGGAGCCCTATGTAGCCACCGACGAGCCTTCCGAGCAAGAAGCCGAGGGCTGCGCCTAAGATGCCGCCCATGATGCCCGTTATGGTTGCCTCGCTGAGGAAGAGGTAGAGGACGTCGCTGCTCTTGCCGCCTATGGCCTTGAGTATGCCTATCTCGCGTGTCCGCTCCATTACGCTGATTGTCATGGTGTTGACGATGCCTACCCCCGCCACTATGAGGCTGATGGCCGCTATGCCGCCGAGCACAGCCTCGAGGGTGCCCAGCACCTGGCTCACCTGCTGCTGGACCATCTCGAAGCTCATGACCATGACGTCGTCGCCGAACTCGTCCTCGATGTGCTCCACGACGGTGTCCACGTTGTCGACGACGTCAACCGTCATGGCGACATAGTCGACGCTGCTGCCTGACTCGAAGATCTGCTGGGCCTCCCTGAAGGGGATGACGACGCTGTTGTCGTCCTCGCTGCCGA
>CAZQOX010000274.1:0-2267 GCA_964594895.1 uncultured Candidatus Bathyarchaeia archaeon | reverse complement strand
GTGGAGGGGCTGCGGGAGTTCATCGCGTGCCTCATGGACATGGGGCTGCCCGACGGAGACATATCCCGGATGGTGAAGACCAACCCTGAGAAGCTTCTGGGGTTAACCTAGCCACCCCGGAACACGTTCCTCTCCTTCACAGCCAACGCTAAGATAAATACAACCTTTCACCATTGTTTCACGTTATGTCCGGGGACGGCTTCTTGTGCGAGGTAATGGACTGGCGGTTCTTCGCAGAGCTCAGCGAGAAGGTCGCGGAGAAGATCGTGGCGTCGGGTTGGCAGCCAGACTTCATGGTCGGCCTGGCGAGGGGCGGCTGGGTACTCAGCAGGGTCCTGTGCGACTACCTAGGCGTGAAGGACATCGTGAGCCTCAAGGTGGAGCACTGGGGGGTGACGGCGACGCCCGACGGCAAGGCCAGGATAAAGTATCCCTTCGAGGTGGACCTGACTGGCCGCAGGGTCCTCGTGGTGGACGACATCACCGACACGGGGGAGAGCATGATCGTGGCCGTGGACTACGTCAGGGAGAAGAACCCCCTCGAGGTGAAGACAGCCGCTCTGAGGCACATAGAGGGCAGCAGGTTCACGCCGGACTACTGCGGCGACGTGATAACGTGGCGGTGGGTAATCTTCCCGTGGAACTACGTCGAGGACATGGTGAACCTAGTCCCCAAGGCCTGCGAGGACGGCTCGACACCGGAGGAGATCAAGAAGGCCATGCGGAAAAAGTTCAGCATCGACGTCCCCGAGGAGGACATCGAGAAGGCTCTCGCCGAGATCAGGCGCAGGGAAACACTTTAACGATGGACTCCGTGGGCTCCTATATCGAGGAGCGTAGAAGGGAGCTTCATAGGCTCATGGAAGGAGCACTTCTCCATGTGGGCGTAAGGGAGTACGACGTAGGCGTCACCAAGAGAAGAGGAGTGGACGTCTACGACCCAGACAAGGCGCTGTTCGTCGTGAAGGCAGACACATTAGTTGAGGTAGACGACGAAATGCTGGAGTTCATCCAGCGTAACTTCAGGAACCGCGGCTACGAGGTGAAAAGGGTTCACAGGGAGGGACTCCGCCTCGTAATCCTGATTTAGCGTCAGAGTGGTGGCACTGGAGACAGAGACGGGAAAACCCTAATGCTCCTGAGATGAAATAAGTGTAGATGCAACGATGTCCGCGGAACAGGGAGTGGATCTGGCTAACCTCAACATCGAGGACCTGCTAAGCGTCTTCATCGGCGTGCTCTCAGGTAAAGCCCTGGAGCACATGGGGGTCCCCATCAAGGAGGGTGAGGAGCCGAAGAAGGACCTGAGGAAGGCGTCCGTCGCCATCAACAGCATGAGCTGCCTCGTCGACCAGCTGGAGCCCCTCGTCGCCGAGGATGTAGCTAAGCAGTACCGCTCACTGGTCAATGACCTCCAGCTCAACTATGTCAGGGTCAGCTAAGGGTTCCATCTGATTCGTTCCAGGCGTGTGCAGGAGTCATCGCAAAAGTTTAACGCCTCTAGGCGACTATCTACCCGGTGTATCGCTTGTTTGAGGGTAAACGCGTCGCCCTTGACTGGGTCGACGAGCACGAGAAGACGCTGGTGGACATCCACCAGAAGATATGGAACCTAGCCGAGGTGGGTCTCCAGGAGATCCAGACGGCGAAGCTGCTAACAGACATCTTGGAGAAGGAGGGCTTCAAGGTTGAGCGGGGCGTCGCCGGGATGCCCAGCGCCTTCGTCGCCACCTACGGCGGCGGCGGCCCCACCATAGGCATAATGGGAGAGCTGGACGCCCTGCCCGGCATAAGCAACAAACCCGTGCCGTACAAGGAGCCGCTGGTGGAGGAGGGCGCGGGCCACGGCTGCGGCCACAACGGCTACGCCACCACGGCTCTCGGCGGCGGCCTAGCCGTCAAAGCCGCGATGGACGAGGGCCTCGTGGAGGGCACCGTGAAAGTGTTCGGGTGCCCCGCAGAGGAGACCCTCGTCGGCAAGGTCTTCATGGTGCGTGACAGGGTCTTCGATGGCGTCGACGCCTGCGTGGGCCACCACCCGAGTAGCTTCAACGGCGCCACCCTGCGGAGCGGCAACGCCATGAACAGCGTAAAGTTCGAGTTCTACGGGGTTGCCAGCCACGCCGCGGGGAGCCCCGAGATGGGGGTCAGCGCCATGGACGCCGTGGAGCTAATGAACATAGGAGTCAACTACATGCGGGAGCACGTGGTACAGGAGACACGGCTACACTACGTCGTGGAGGACGGCGGCCACGAGCCCAACGTCG
>CAZQOX010000273.1:0-2276 GCA_964594895.1 uncultured Candidatus Bathyarchaeia archaeon | reverse complement strand
CGAGGGACGTGACCCTCCACTACGGCGCGGTCTCGATCAAGAGCCCCGGCGAGGACTCGCTTGCAGCGTGCAGGCTGCTGGGCGGTAGGCTCGTCGAGTACTGTGCCGCATTGAAAAACGGGTGGCTCTCTGTGTTTCCGAAACGCGAGTCGTAGACTATTGCTTTGATGTTCCCATGAGAAACAAAGTTAAGTTACTACTCATAGATAGCTACATGCACGCGCAGCTAAGAGAATATCCTCGGCAGTAGTCATTCCTCAATTGTGGGGCGATATTTTATGCTAGCCTTTCGCTGACCCTTCAATCTCCTTTTTCGGGTCATGACTGAAACCATCATATCTTGGGACGCGTATAGGTTCAGGATGCCCACCCGTGAAGACGTCGCACGCGAGGCGGCGAGGCTGCTGTACAACCGCTCCGTGAAGGAGTACAAGGACGCCAAGGAGAACGCAGCGGCAAGCCTAGGCGTCAAGACGCTGCCCAGCAACTACGAGGTGGCTGTCGAGCTCGACAGGCTCGCCGACGAGGCGGAGGGCCCAGAGAGGAGGAGCCGGCTCATAGAGATGAGGGAGGCGGCGTTAGAGTTGATGAGGAAGTTGAGGCGGTATGGCCCAAGGCTCATCGGCAGCGTCTGGAGAGGGACCGCTCGATTGGGCAGCGACATCGACGTGATGGTGTACGGTGACCCGGACGAGGTGGAGCGCCAACTCTCCCAAAGCTACAGCGTTGAGGGTAGAGACGTACAGGGGTTCATGCTGGAGGGGCTCCCTAGGTCAACGACCCACATCAGGCTCACGCTGAGAGGCTACGAGGCCGAGGTAGTGGTGAGGCCCCCGGCGGACATGGACGCGTACAAGGACGACCGCTGCGAGATCTACGGCGACGCGAGGAGAGGGCTCAGCGTCGACGACCTGGAAAAGCTTATGAGGGGTGACCCCCTCCGCAGATTCGTACCCAAGAGGCGTGTCAGGTGAAGCCGAGGCTTTTCGGGTCCTCCGGGATAAGGGGGCTCGCCAACGTGGAGATAACGACGACCCTCGCCCAGAGGGTGGGCGCCGCGCTGGCCACAACGCACGAAGGCGGGGGCATGGTGGTGGGCAGAGACCCACGGCTGACAGGCCCCATGCTGGAGTCGGCGCTCCTGAGCGGGCTGGCCGCCGGAGGAGCGGACACCCTCGCGTTGGGCTTGGTGCCTACGCCGGTCACGGCTTGGATGGTAACTGAGACGGGCTCCGACGCGGGTGTCGAGATAACCGCCAGCCACAACCCGCCCCAGTACAACGGCCTCAAGGTCTTCAACGGCGACGGCATGAGCCTCACCAACAGTGAGCAGCTCGGGCTGGAGAAGATACTGGAGGATGGGGCTTACAGGCTGGCGCCCTGGGACTGCGTCGGGGGCGTGGAGGACGTGGACGCGGTGGAGCCCTACGTGGACGCCTTGGGCGATGCCCTGAACCTACAATGGGACGACAAGGCAGCGTGTGACCTGTTCAGCGGGGCCACGTGCGTGACCGCGCCCAGGGTCTTCGAGGAGCTGGGCATCCAAGCGGAGTTCATCGACGCCGTGCCCGACGGCAGGTTCCCGGCGGGAGACCCTGAGCCCAACGCCGAGACGCTGAGGCGGCTCGGCGACTACATGAGGTCGCGGGGCGTCCCCATCGGGTTCGGGTTCGACGGTGACGGGGACAGGATGATGCCCGTGGGCCTCGACGGGGCCATGGTGAACCCGGACAGGGTCATGGCTGCCTACGCCGGGTACGCCGTGGAGAGGAGCGGCGGAGGCGTCGTGGTCACCCACGTGGGGGCGTCCATGAGCGTCGACGACGTCGTCGAGGCGGCGGGGGGCAGAGTGGTGCGGACTCCCGTGGGGGACGCCTTCGTCGCCGAGGCCGTGGCGGAGCACGGGGCGGTCTTCGGCGGCGAGCCTGTGGGCGCCTGGGTGATCCCGGAGGTCCATATGTGCCCCGACGGCGTGCTGTCTGCGCTGAAGCTCCTTGAGGCGCTGGGGGAGACGGAGACGACGCTGGAGGAGTTCGTAGGGCGGGCGCCGACGTATCCCCTCGGTAGGGCGAAGCTGGGGTGCCCGGACGCCCTCAAAGGGAAGGCCATGGCGGCGATCTCTAAAGGTTACGCCGACAGCGTTAAGGGTGTCCAGGGGGTCAGCACCGTGGACGGGGTCCGCCTGGAGCTGGAGAGCGGATGGGCGCTGATCAGGCCGTCCGGGACAGAGCCCCTCATAAGGGTGACCGTGGAAGGTAGAAGCAGGGAAGACGTGG
>CAZQOX010000272.1:0-2290 GCA_964594895.1 uncultured Candidatus Bathyarchaeia archaeon | reverse complement strand
CCATCGCGTTGAAGAAGAACCTCAGAGCCCGTCTACCGGGGAACTCCCGCATCGCCACGAACACGCTCAGGGGCAGCCCCACGGCGGCCGCCAAGAGAGTCGCGTAGCTGGCGGTCTGGAGGCTCCTGAGAGTGATCTCGAGGACGACCCGGTCACCAGAAACGATCAGCCTGACGGCTTCCCCTATCCCCTCGACTATTGGCCTCCAGCTCATGTCGCATCCATCATAGGTTGAGTGATTTAATTGTTAACGGTATAGGTCCGCGGCGTCCTGCCTGTACTGGGCCGGGCACTCGTCGCCGTCGATGTACGCGTACTCCTCGACCCAGCCCACTATCATAGAGTCTGGGTTCTCCAGCTCCGACAGCCAGGGCTTGAAGAGAGTCGACCCGAACTCGTCCTCCCCGTAGGCCACCAGCATGGTCTGGGCCTCGTCGGAGAGCAGGAACCTGAGGAACGCCATCGAGCCCTCGAACATGCCCCGCGGGCTCGTGTCCGGGTCGCACACTATGGCGCTGTAGACGTTCAACGTGTCCTCGCCCGAGTCCACGATCTTCACCAGCTCTATGTTTCCGTTCCTGTGGTTCTTCAGGTAGGTGGCGACGTCCGTGAGGGTGTAAGCCATCTTCTCGTTGGCCAGCTGCAGCGTGGCGGTCATGCCCGCCCCCGCCTCTATGTACCATGTTCCGGCGGAGCCCCCCGCGGTCTCGGCCTTGATCTCGTCGAGGACGAGGCCCGTAGCCGCCCAGAGGGCCTTCTCCTTCGAGTGGGTGCCCGAGTTGTCGCCCCTCGACACCCAGAGGGCGTTACCAGCCTGCCCCTCCTCCCTGATCTTGAGCAGCGCGCCGATGGGGTCCATTCCAGTTATCCCCGCAGGGTCAGCCTCCGGCCCCACGACGATGAAGAAGTTGTACGCGAATATCTTACGGTTAACGCCGAACCCGGACTCCAGGAACCCCCGCTCCTGGCTGGGGCTGTGGACCAGTATCATGTCGGCGTCGCCGCGCTTAGCGGTCTCTATGGCCAGCCCCGTTCCCTGGGAGATGAAGCTCACGTTGTACTCGGGGTGGGTCTTCTCGAACATGGTCTTCAGCTCGTCGAGGAGCCCCGTCTCGTAAAGGCTGGTGGTGGTGGAGACTATGAGGCTCTCCTTGGCCTGGGGCTTGGAAACGTTCCAGATGAGGCCACCCGCCGTCACCGCGACTAGGAAGAGCGCCGCCATGAGGGATGTTTTTCTGACCTTGAATCCCCCGATATTGGACATGGCTTACAAATAGGCGATATGTTTATTTATTCATATCGTTTACTCGATATGGTCGGCCATGCATAACAGTTTTCAGCATCCACACAGGATGAAGTAGAGGCGAACACAAGCTTGAGCCAGAACCTCGTCGACCCCTACGGCAGGCCCATCAACAGCCTGAGGATCAGCCTCACCCAGCGCTGCAACTTCAACTGCTTCTTCTGCCACCAGGAGGGCGAGCACAGCCCCGGGGACGAGCTGACGGCTGACGAGATCGAGGCCGCCGTAAGCGTCGCCGCCGAGCTGGGGATCACCAAGGTGAAGCTCACAGGCGGGGAGCCCCTGCTCAGGGACGACATAGTCGAGGTAGTGCGACGCATAGCCCCGCACGTCGAGGAGGCCTCCATGACCACCAACGCAAGCCTCCTCGAAGAGAAGGCGTGCAGCCTCAAGGAGGCCGGGCTCAGACGGGTGAACGTCAGCCTACACACCCTCAACCCAGGCGGCTTCAGGGAGATCACAGGGTGCTCTGACGAAGGCCTCGTCAGGAGGGGGGTCGAGGCGGCCCTACGCTGCGGCCTCCACCCCGTGAAGCTCAACATGGTGGTAATGAAGGGTTTGAACGCCGACGAGATACCCGAGATGATCGTGTTCAGCAGGGAGACGGGCACCGTGCTGCAGCTCATCGAGTTCCAGGAGCTCGAGAACGGCGTGGGGTACTACGAAAAATACCACTACGACCTCAAGCCGGTCGAGGCCCAGCTGGAGAACGAGGCCGTCAGGGTGGTGGAGAGGGAGCTCCACAGGCGCAGGGTCTACAGCCTCGCGGACGGCGCCCAGGTAGAGGTAGTGCGTCCCATGCACAACAGCAGGTTCTGCGCCTACTGCACCCGGCTCAGGCTGACGAGCGACGGACGCCTCAAGCCGTGCCTCATGAGGGACGACAACCTCGTCCCATTCGCCGAGCTTGTGAGGGCGGGGGAGCCGAGGGGGAGGCTCGTCGAGGCGTTCAGGGAGGCGGTGGCCCGCAGGGAGCCTTACTGGAGG
>CAZQOX010000271.1:0-2290 GCA_964594895.1 uncultured Candidatus Bathyarchaeia archaeon | reverse complement strand
CACAGCGCCGGCCTCACGCCGGGAGGCGCCCGGAAGATGGGCGAGGCGCTGGCGAAGATAAGCAAGGCAACCATCCGCACCCAGATGTCCGCCCCGAGACAGGTCGGCTCGGGGAGCTTCAAGGCGCTGTTCATCTCCGACCCCGACAGGGCCGGCAGGGACCTCAAAGAGATGTACGAGGCGGGGTTCGCCGGCGACTCCGATCCCGCAGACCTGCTGGCCGCGAGGCCCGTGTCTGGGTTCGAGAGCCTCCTCGAGCTGTTCAGCACGCACCCGAACATGGTGAAGAGGCTCAGGGCGCTAAGGGCCCTCGAGTCCGGCTAGGCGCTCAAAGTCTTTCTCCAGCGTCTCCGTCAATTTACGGTTGTATATGGCGGCGGCGGGATGGTAGAGGGGAAAGAGAGTCACCCCGCCCCAACTCGTGTCCACGTGGTACGCCTTCCCGTGGACGCTCCCGATCGCCGCCCTGCCCAACCCGTATTTCTGGAGGAAATAGCTCAGCGGGCTGTTCCCCATGAGGGCGATGACACTAGGCTCGATGATCTCGAGCTGTTCAACGAGGTACGGCTCACATGAAACCATCTCCACCTTCTTCGGCCTCCTGTTGTTTGGCGGCCTGCACTTGACGACGTTCATGATGAACACGTCGCCCCTGGAGAGACCCGCCTTCCCCAGGGCGTCGTCAAGAAGCTTCCCGGCTCTCCCGACGAAAGGTAAGCCCGACTCGTCCTCGGCTCTTCCCGGCGCCTCCCCGACGAGCACGATCTCGGAGTCGAGGCTCCCAGACCCGACCACGGCGTTGGTCCGGGACTCCCACAGCCCGCAACGCGTGCAGATCCGGGCTCTGTCTCTGACGACGTCCATGCGTGTCGTCTTGGCCTCGTCCGTCGAGTGGTACACTACACCACGCCCTGCTCCTTGAGCCTCTCATACTCCTCGGGGCATACGCCTAAGAGGTCTCGGAGCACCTCAAACGTGTCTCCGCCAAGCGACGGGGCCGGCCCCCGGGGAACGGGCCTAGTCTCGGACATCTTTACGGGGTTGCCCTGGACCCTGACGGCTCCGAGGCCAGGCTGCTTCAGCTCCACCACCATGCCTCGGGCGCCCCCTATGTGCGGGTCCATGGACGCCTCCCTGACGTCGTATATGGGGCACGAGGGGACGCGGTGCCTGTTGAGCAGCTCAACTATTGCGTCCTTCTCGTGGCGCGTGGTCCACTCCTCGATGAGGGGCTTCAGCGCCACATGGTTCTCGACCCTGAGCATGTTGGACGCGAACCTGGGATCGTCTCCGAGCCCCGTGAGGCCGGTCGCCTCTATGAACCTGCCCCAGATGACGTCGTTGGCTATGCCGATGACGACCCAGCCGCCCCTCGCCCGGAAGGTATCGTAGGGGTAGACGAACTCGTAACGGTTCCCGATGCGCCCCGGGACGAGGCCATCGACGTAGAACCGCTGGGGGATGTTCTCGAGAGCCGCGAAGACGCTGTCCACCAGCGAGACGTCCACCATCTGTCCCTCCCCCGTCCTCGTCCTCACGTTGAGGGCGGCGAGGATGCCTACGCAGCAGAACAGCGAGCTAAGTATGTCGCCTATCGCGGTTCCGGACCGTGTGGGCGGCCCGTCGGGCCAACCGGTGATGCTGAGGAGGCCCCCCATGGCCTGGCCTATGATGTCGTATCCGGGCCTCTCCCTGTAGGGGCCGTACTGGCCGAACCCCGAGATGGCGGCGTAGACCAGCCGGGGGTTAGCCTCCCGGAGCTCCTCGTAGCCCAGGCCGAGGCGCTCCATGGTGCCCGGCCTGAAGTTCTCGAGGAGGACGTCACATCTCTTCACCAGTTCAACGAAGAGTCGCTTACCCTCGTCGGTCTTGAGGTTCATCGTGATGCTTCGCTTCCCCCTGTTCAGGTTGACGTAGTACATGCTCTCCCCGCCCACGAAGGGCGGGAACTGCCTGGAGTCGTCGCCCCTGCCCGGGATCTCCAGCTTTATGACCTCGGCCCCCATGTCGGCCAGCAGCATCCCACAGAAGGGCCCCGCCAAGACCCTGCTCAGGTCCAGAACCCTCACGCCGAGGAAGGCGTCACGGTTAAGCATGGAGAAAAATACTGATGACTACGCTATAAAAGCAGTTTCAAAGAAGGGAAGGAAAAGAGGGGGAGGCTAGTCTATTACCATCACGGGGGTGTATACGGCGGGTATCTGACGGTCTATGGACATCACGGCGCCTTGGCTAGGCCTTATCTCGATCCTGAAGTTCTCGTACGGGTGAGTGTACATTAGGGGTCTGC
>CAZQOX010000270.1:0-2304 GCA_964594895.1 uncultured Candidatus Bathyarchaeia archaeon | reverse complement strand
GAGCTTCATGTATTTCTCGGTGGCCTCGTGGATGCTGGTCTCGCAGCCCAGCTCGCTGAACCTGTCCGCCATCAGTTCGCATATGACGTCGTAGTTGAGACCCGGGGGCGTCTGGGTGTCGATGCTCACCATCCTGCGCAGGTAGCCTATCATGTCGTCCCTGTGGGACTCTATGTAGTCGAACACCCGTTTCTCGGTCTCTGATAACATGAGTAAGGATACGCGTCGTTGGTTTAACCTCTTGGGGTCAATAATTTAAACTGAAAAAGACTGTATGGGGTCCATGAATTCTGGCGCCAAGCCACCGAGGGGCCGTCTACAGTTCATAGACTTCACCCGCGAAGTAGTCATGGCGATAATGGCGTGAGACCACATCTCTGGTTTCTGGAACAGGTATCACCACGGTAGCGAGGGCGTCATGGGCTCCGCCCAGCCCTTCCTCAACACGACCTAGTTCATCGCCCGCTTCGTGAGCCACTACTGCGCCCCAACTTTCATCTTCCTTGCGGGCACCGTGCTGGCGCTCTCCACATATAAACGGCTTGAGAGAGGCGAGTCTGAGCTGGAAGTCAGCGTCCGATTAATCATAAGGGGCTTCGTGCTGCTCGCCGCTGAAGTGCTGATAGTGTCCGTGATGTCCGGCGCTGTACTGGGAGGCATCCAGAGCGTCTACGGCGCCGTTGTGGGCGGCCTCTTCGTGGCGCTCGCACAGGACATCCTTAAGGACGTGACCTACAGACTCTTCGGGCTGGCGGCCATGACGTGGCAGCAATTACTGCCCCTCGCCATGCTGTTGCTGACGCTCACCTACTTCCCCAACGGCGTCACCGGGGAGGACGGCCTGAGCGTGGAGAAAATCAGGGAGCGAGTCGAGGAGCTGAGGAAGACACTACGCGTATAGGCCCGGGGTGGTCTCAGGCAAAGTGGCCAGTATCCCCAGCTTCAGCAGCTGCGAGGCGGCCAGAAAGTAGAAGACGTACTCAGGGCCGAGGCGGTTCCAGAGGAGGCCGCCGAGCAGGGGGCTGCCCATGTTGACTAGGCCCCTGAAGAGGCCGTTGAGCCCGAACCAGCTGCCAAGCAGGTCCCTAGGCACGAGCTCCACCGATATCGCCCCCGCCGTGACCCCCGCCACGAAGCTGAAGCCGCTGAGGAGCCCGGCGAGGATCAGCAGCGGGGCTCCGTCTGCGTAGACTAGGAGCAGCATGGAGAGGCAGTAGAGGGGCGTCACGATGGATATGAGGCGTCTCCTGCCTATCCTGTCGGCGAGTATGCCGCTGGGTATGGCGAGCAGCGTCACCACGACGTAGAACCCTGTGTCCATCATGCCGAGGGTGTACTGGTCGGCCAGCTTGTACTCCCGGGCGTAGAGGGGCACGTATATGGACATGTACATGGGGAACGCGGAGATGACCTGGTAGAGGATCCACCTCTTCACAGCGGTGCCCTCGTCGATTATCCTCCTGACGCCCTCCGCAATGCTTCTGCGCCCGCATCCCCCAGGGACGACCGGGTTCTGGAACCACATGTAGATGACAATGGCGGCCGCGGCGATTCCCATCGTCTGCAGCCAGTAAAGGGGCCTGATGCCTTCCACCGATAGGCCGCCGAAGCGTGATATGATGTACGCGGCGACCACCGGCGCTATTATCCGGGGGAGCGCCGCGAGGGTGTCGCAGAGCTGCATCCCGGTCGCCCTCTCGGCGCTGGCCAACGTGTTCCCGCATATCATGGGGCACACCGTTGAAGCCATGTCGGTGCTCAGGGACGTGAGCACGAGGGCGACCATGGTGATCTCCCAGCCACGGGCGAGCCCGAAGACGGCGTAGCCGAGGGCCATCAGGGGGAGGGCCGTGAGCAGCATCCTCTTGATGCCGTACCTGTCGGCGAGCCAGCCCACGGGCAGGGTTATGAGGGTGCTGGCGAGGCCGCCGACGCTGTTCACGTACCCGATCTCCATGGCCGAGGCGCCCAGCTCCGATATGTAGATGCTCTGGTACTGGTAGGTCAGGCCGAGGGAGAAGTTCTGCAGGACGTTCCTGACGATGTTGACCTTGAAAGCCCTCTTCTGCCGCCGTATGAAGCCCAATGCACGGCCGGCCACAGAAGCCATGGCAGATAGAGGCGTGACACGTTTAAAAATGGATGTTACTCCAGGTGGCACCTGAGCATGGTCTTCCCGAAGACGTCGTCGCCTCTGCACGCGTCGCATCTTGTGCAGGAGACCTCCCGCTGGCCGGACTGGAGCCTCTTGACCAGGTCGGGCTCCCTTATGAAGGGCCTGCTCATGCTCACCATGTCCGTGAG
>CAZQOX010000269.1:0-2305 GCA_964594895.1 uncultured Candidatus Bathyarchaeia archaeon | reverse complement strand
GGACGAGGTCCCCCGCCAGTATGGGCTCGTCCTCCGTCGTGAGGTTCGTTATGAACATCCCAAGCTCTGTGAGCTCGACCCCCTTGAAGCGGGGGGGCTCCCCGTAGTCGATGAGCTTCAGGCTCCTCAGCGCCTCGGCGTGGAACCGCAGCTCCTCTATGGGCACGTTGTACCTGCGGCTCACCTCACGAAGAACCGAGGTGATGGAGGTAGGCACCCGGGGAATGTTGGTAAGGATGAGGACTTGGTCCTTGGATATGGTTCGAAGAACTATTCTGCGCAGATCTTCAAGCTGGCTCTGGTTGAGGGAAATTGGCGCATTGATGACACCACCGAACGTGCGTCATCAACTAGGCTATCCTATATAAGAGTATTGGGTTGGTGGAGTTACCTATTCCACTAGTAATCAGTTCAGATGGGTTGCCTCGAACTCCGCGACCGTGTCCAGCTGCTTGGCCCGGGCGACGAGGTCCCCCAGCTCCCCTATTACGAGCTCGCCGTAGGCGTTCCAGACGCCCGAGACCTCGTCGTGGTGGAGCTCGTCGAGGGCGTTGAGGTTGACCTGCGCGCCTATCACCTCCGTCAGCTTCTTCAGCGACCCCGGGACGTCCTTAATTCTTGCCTTTATGTGGACGAGGCCGCTGTCCGGGGGGAAGAAGTCTATGAACATGGCCCTAATCCTGGGCCACGCCTTGACCACCGCGTACTTCGCCCTCTTCACCTGGGCCTCCGCCGCCTCGTCGGAGACCACCCTCACCATATCCCTCTCATCTGCCTCAACCAGGTAGGTGGCCGAGAGGTTGAACGAGACAGGGAACAGCTCAGTTATCTCCCTGCCGGTCACGAACCCGCCCATGTCGCTGATCTCGGCCATTACCTCGTCGGGGGACACCCCCGAGTCCGCGAAGTCCACTAGGAACTCAGATATCCAGATGTTGCTGAACCCGAAGGCGCCGCCAGTCAAGATGTTGAGCCCTCTCTTGCTGAAAAGCTCCGTGACGTCTGCGAGGCTCCCCCTGACGTCGTCTAGGAACATCCTGAAGTAGCTAACGGTGGAAGTCAGTCGGAGGGGCGACAGAAGAAGCCTGCCGGTCTCTGGCTCCATGTAGCCGAACAGCGTCTGCCCGGGGAATACGCCTACGACGCCGCCGACCTTGGGCGGTATCTTGATGCTCCAGCCGTCCTCGGTGAGCTCCACCTTGGAGTGTTCGCATACGATCATGGCTCAACAATTCACGCGGTCAGATAAAGAGTTTTCAACCGGCGGCTCTGGGAAAGCTTTTACAGGCATGCATTAGAGAACCGAGGTGGATGACGTTGAAGCACATCATTCTCGACACGGACCCCGGGGTGGACGACGCCATGGCCTTCCTCCTCGCGTTCGCCAGCCCGGAGCTGAAGGTGGAGGCCGTCACCACCGTCGCGGGGAACGTCAGCCAAGAGAAGGGGCACAGGAACGCCAAGCAGCTCCTGGAGTTTCTGGAAAGGACAGACATACCAGCCTGCAGGGGCGCCGTGAGACCCCTGTTAAGGGAGCCAAGGCACGCCGAGGGAGTCCACGGCGAGACAGGGCTTGGCGGCGCCGTCCTGCCCGAGCCCGAGATGAGGTCTGACGACAGGAGCGCCGTCCAGGTGATCCACCAGAAGGCCGATGAGTTAGGCAGGGACCTGACCCTCGTCGCGATAGGCCCTCTTACCAACGTCGCCGCCGCGGTCGTCGGCGACCCCATGCTCCCGTCGAAGGTGAACGGCCTCGTCATGATGGGCGGGGCGTATAACCTGACCCCCTACGGGCATGGGAACGTCAGCGCCGTGGCGGAGTTCAACGTGTGGCACGACCCGGACGCGGCGAAGATAGTCTTCAACAGCGGCATCCCCATGGTCTGCGCCGGCCTCGACACCACGACCCACCCCGACTACCGTTTGAGCGTCGAGACGTTCAAGGAGATAGAGGCGCTGGGTACCAGGCGCTCCAGGCTCGTAGTCGACCTCTGCAGAGACATCGTGGAGCGATTCAACGGTTTCAGCCTCCACGACCCCATGGCCGTGGCGTACCTAGTAGACCCCACACTCTTCAAGACCCGGAGATGCAGGGTGGACGTGGAGACCTGCGGGGAGCTGACCAGGGGCATGACCGTCGTCGAGCGCCGGCACCACAGAATCGTGGAGGAGGGGGCGGACGCCGAGGTGATCGTCGAGGTAGACGCAAGACGGTTCCACAGGCTCATAATCGACAGGGTGGTCAAGGGGTATGACGGTTGACCTCATCTGCTGCGGCGCCATAAACTGGGACATCAACCTGTTC
>CAZQOX010000268.1:0-2309 GCA_964594895.1 uncultured Candidatus Bathyarchaeia archaeon | reverse complement strand
CGGGGGCAGTCATCAGCCTTATTATGGCCGAGTCCCTGTGTCTGTCGCTGAGCCTCAGCAACTCGTATGAGAGGCCCGCCAGGACCGGGATCAGCAGCACCCTGTAGGCTATCCTCGCCGCGAACCCCTTCGCCGGGATGAGGCTGAACACGACCACGCTTGTGAGCACTACGATGAAGAGGAAGCTGGTGCCGCAGCGGGGGTGTATCCTGGGGTACGCGGCCGCCTCGTCCACAGTCATCCGGGCCCCCGCCTCGTAGGCGTTGATGGCCTTGTGCTCGGCCCCGTGGTACTGGAGGACGCGGCTCATCTCGCCCCACCTCGATATGGCGTACAGGTAGCCAGTGAACATGGCGAGCCTCACCAGCGCCTCGACCACGCTGAACACGAACCCCTCCAGGTGCAGGTAGTTGGTGAGTATGAAAGGCACCACCATGAAGACGCTGCTTATCACCACCACCAGCACGAGTATGAGGAGGTAGTCGCTGAACCCGAACTCCTCCTGCTCCTCCTCCAGCGCCACGTCCGCGGAGTGGAAGATCCCCTTCATGCCCCAGTACATGGCCTCCAGCATCGCCACCACCCCCCTGACTATGGGGAGGGCGAGGACGCGGCTCCTCCGCGTAAGCGAGGACACCTCCTGGGAGTCTGTGGCTATCTCGCCGTCGGGCCGCCTCACACACATGACCAGGTGGCTGCGCGACCGAATCATCACCCCCTCAATGAGCGCCTGCCCGCCGAAGGCGAGGGACTGATCCTCACGTTCACCCTGGGGCTCCTTCATGATGTATACAGGCGTCGACGACGAGATAAAATATGTCGTGTCGTAGGCGACTTGCAGGTGTTGACGCGCCCCCCATAAACAATTAAAAGACATCCGACGTGAACTGGATCATGCTACACGAGGGTCTTCACTGGTAATTGAGTCTTGACAACAACTTGTTGGATGGATTCGGTGTCGCTAACCGGCTATCCTCGGATCCGTGAGCACGGCGTGTACATAGTACCTGGCCGTGACCTCGTCGCCGAAGTCTTCGGGCCCGTCCACGGGCAGCATCCCGTACGCCAGCTGGAAGTTCTTTTTGGTTATCCTGTAGTCGGTCCTGTCTATGACCACCCAGGGCCCCAGCATCTTGTAGGTGAAGTCCAGCCCTCGGACTGTCCTGAACTTCTCTCCCTTGTTCACGCGTATCCTGTTCCATGTTTCCTCGAAGTCGGCTCCGGCGTCCATACTCTCTCAAAACCCTAGGTTTGATTTGTCATAATCGATCGGTAGTCACGGGTTGTGTCGTCCGCAGGCGGGGCACCTATTCGAGTGGGTAGCCATGTAGGCGTGGTCCTTGCACAGCCAGGCCCCGCACCTCCTGCACTTCTTCCACTCCCCGAAGAAGCTGATCTTGGCTCCGCAGACGGCGCACTTCCAGACCATAACAGGTGGAGAACTGCGTCACATTATATATTTTACTGCCCGTAGCCTACGATGATTGGTGCGTAAGCTTTACTTGTTTTATTCTTCCGCGTTTCTCTGCAACGTCGGGCGGACCTTGAGGTATACGTGTAGGAACAGCAGAACCGTGAAGAGCTGAAGCAGGTTCCCGTGTATCCAGAGAGACCGCTCCTTGGTGAGCAGCCCGAGGGAGAGCCTCTCCAATAGCCTGTGATCCGAGACGCCTATGCCCGTGACCACGTAGAGGGACGTGACCACCGTGAATATGAAATGGATCCACGGCTTTATCGCTCTCTTCTTCACGGCTACCTCTCCCAGAACGAGTCGTCGAGGTCCCCGCTGTCGCTGTAGCCGCGTTTCTCCCAGTAGCCCTCGTACTCGGTGTTGTCGCTGAACTCCAGCTCCACCACCCACCTGCACCACTTGTATCCCCACTTGGACTCGGCGACCAGCTGGAACGGGAACCCGTTCTCCTTGGGCAGGGTCACGCCGTTTATCTTGTACGCCAGTATCAGGTCCCTCTCCTCTATGTACTCCAGGGGCAGGCTCGTGGTGTACCCGTCCTCGGCGTGGAAGATCACGGTCACGGCGTCCGGGCTCGGCCCCGCCGACTCCACAAGATCCATGATCGAGACCTCCATCCAGAGGATCGTGGCGCTCCAGCCCTCCACGCAGTTCAGAGTGACGACCTTCTCCTGACTCGGAAAGCCTTCAATCACCTCAGAGTACGTGTACTCTGTCAGGTTCTCCACTAGTCCGGTAATTTTTAGCCTGTAGTCCGTGACATCGACGGTCTGGGGGCCCTTTATGCTGTTCTCCCTGAAGTCGGCGATGGAGGATAGACGCGTCCCCTGGTACTCCA
>CAZQOX010000267.1:0-2323 GCA_964594895.1 uncultured Candidatus Bathyarchaeia archaeon | reverse complement strand
CACCACTCCCACCCGACGCCAAGCCGCCGCTGGACCAGCTCAAGAAGCAGAGCCATTAGAGGCCTCTGACCCTTTCTCTATTCCTCCACAGGGTCTACTACATTCACCGATTCCAGTTTGGCGACATCCGCCAAGGCTTTATCATGAGTCACTAGGCGCTCAACGCCGTAGCTCTTCACAGTTGAGATTATCGTCGCGTCCCTTCCGCCTAGGCCGTGGCTACGAGAATACTTGTTCAGGATGCCCAGCGATTTCACGAGCTGATCCCTGTCGAAGTCGTGGACGCGGAGGTTCTCCAACGTCAGGAGGTTCTCGGTTTTTCTCCTAGCCTCGTCTCTGCTCAGGTTTCTGTTCAGGTAGTGGGCTACCTCCATGACGATCAGTGTGTTGACTGCCAGCGTCTCGCCGAGCAGGGCTTGCCGCATGAACCCTTTCACCGGCTCATGCTCTGGGTATCTTGCGTCGAAGTAGTAGCACCAGATGTTGGCGTCGATGAACAGCGTCATTTCTCCCAGATGTGTTTAACTTTGAGAGGGTCGTCCGTGGGTTTCCCCTCGGTCATGAAGCCCTCCATCTCTCTGATGAAGCCCTGTGGGGAGAGCGGCGGCGTGATTATGATCTGGCCGTTCTTCACCTCTAGCCTGGCCCCTGACCCCGGTTTCAGCCCCACCTTTTCTCTCAGCTCCTTAGGGATGAGTATTCTCCCCCTGTCATCCACCACGACCTCTTCCATTCCCATTTCCCACATCCCACTACCCATAACTTGGTTATAAACCCATCCCCTCGATTATGTTTTATCCTCAGGAGCCCCATCGAAGGTGATCAAGTTGCCTGAGCTAAGGATCAGCTGGAACGAGTATAGAAGGCGCCTCGGCGTCCTCCGGGAACACATGACGGAGGAGGGATTCGACGCCTACCTCGTCACCAGCGGAGTAATCATCTTCTACTTCAGCCATTTCTACCACATGGTGACGGAGCGCCCCGCGGCGCTGCTGGTGGAGCCGGACGGGAAGCCAACGTTCATGGGGCCCCTACTGGAGGCCGACCACCTACGCCACCAGACGCCCCTCGTCGGGGAGTGTCTCACCTATCTGGACTACCCCGGCGAGAAACACCCTATGGAGAGGTTCGCAGACTGGATCAAAGAAAAGGGCCTCGGCAAGGCCAAGATAGGCACAGACAACCCCACAGGAGCCGGCGGTGCCATGGGATACGTGGGGCCGCCCCTCAACGAGCTGCTCCCAGACGCCGAACTCGTCAAGGACGGCCAGTTCGTCTGGGACATGAGGCTCCTCAAGACGGAGGAGGAGTTGGGCCTCATCAGGGAGTCCGCGAAGTGGGGCAACCTGGCTCACTCGTACCTCCAGGAATATACTAGGCCGGGCCTCTACGACATCGAGGTGAGGCTCATGGCGTGCCTAGAGGCTACCAGCGTCATGAAGAAGACGTATGGAGGCGAGTACGAGAGCGTAAAGGGCGGGTTCGTGTCCGCGGGCTTCAGGGGCCAGGTGGGCTGGAAGTCGGCGATGCCCCACAGCATCGACACCAACAAGCCAATCCAGGAGGGGGACACCCTCGTCACCGGCGCAGGCGCCGACATAGGAGGATACGGCAGCGAGCTGGAGCGCACCATGATCGTGGGCAAGCCCACGTCCAAGCAGGAGAAGATGTTCAAGGTCATGTGCAGGGCACAGGAGGCCGCCGCCGACGCCTTGAAGCCGGGGAACACCTGCGCAGACGTGGACAAGGCCGCCAACAAGGTGTTCAGGGACGCCGGTTACTGGGACCTGGTCCGGCACCACACGGGCCACGGCATCGGCTTGGAGGGCCACGAGCCGCCGTACCTGGACCAGGGGAACCCGCAGCCTCTGCAGCCGGGGATGGTGGTGAGCATCGAGCCGGGCATATACGAGCTGGGATACGCCGGGTTCAGGCACAGCGACACCCTCGTGGTCACCGAGGACGGCTGCGAGTGGGTCACCTACTACCCCCGGGACCTGGAGAGCCTGACCATCCTCTAATTTTTTAATGTAAAGTTAGCCCGCGAGCCGATTTTTAAGCTCCTCCACTTCCTCTCTGCTTCTATGCCTCGGCCAGTCCTCTGAGGCGAGTATCCTCACGGTGGAGACCGCGCCGATGACGATGTCGTCCTGGAGGTGGCGGAGGCTGATCTTGTCCACGGTGTCGTACTCTGTGTGCCTGACAGTCTTCAGCAGGGGCAGACGCCCAGGCTCCCGGTAGTCGAGGATGCTGCCCGTGGGGACCCCCAGCTCGTGGAACGCCCTGCTGTCGCCCGGCCCCATCCTCTGGTCGAAGGGCATGG
>CAZQOX010000266.1:0-2351 GCA_964594895.1 uncultured Candidatus Bathyarchaeia archaeon | reverse complement strand
CGAGTCGGGGGTCCCCACGGGCGTCCTCCTCGAGGCCGCGAAGGACCTGGTCTACGCCATGGTACCCGAGAACACCCTGGACGATTACCTGCGGGGCTTCCCCCTGGTGTTCGAGGAGCTGGTGGCCAACGGCCTCACCACCATCCACGCCAGCATGACTGACTCAAAGATGTTCAGGGCGATGCAGAGCCTTCGGCGGAGCGGCGGACTGTGCGTCAGGCTCTGCGTCCACATGAGCGGCCGCGAGGAGGGGATGCTCGAGAGCCTCATCGCGTCGGGGATAAAGACGCCGTTCGGGGACGAGTGGCTGAAGATCACCGAGATAGAGTGGGTCTACGACACCAGCACCAGCGGACGCACGGCGGCGTACAACGAGCCCTACGTGGGGGAGCCCGAAAACTACGGCATACTCCTGTACGACTACGAAGACATAGCCGACAGGGTGAGGAGGGCGCACATCGCGGGCCTCAGGGTGGGCTTGGACGGCATCGGGGACAGGGGCATCGGGCTGGCACTCGACGCCATAGAGGCGGCGCTCGAATCGAAGCCTTGGCCGGATCACCGGCACAGGATAGAGCACTGCTGCTACGTCACGCCCCCCATCCAGGACCGGCTGCTGGAGCTGGGCGTCATAGACGCGTCGGCGACCGGCTTCATACACGACCTGGGCGACGCCTACCAGAGGCACAGGGGCGTGGAGGAGATGAGGTGGATGTGGCCCCACAGGACCCTCATAGACCGCGGCATCCCGGCGCCGGGGCACAGCGACTGCCCCGTCTGCAGCAGCAACCCGTGGCTCGGCATATACGGCATGGTGACCCGCAGGTCCAGCGGCGGCGAGGTGCTATACGCCGGGGAGGGGTGCACCCCGTTGGAGGCCATAAGGGCTTACACCATCGACGGCGCCTACGCCGCGCACGAGGAGGCCGTCAAGGGAAGCATCGAGGAGGGGAAGCTCGCCGACCTGGTGATCGTAGACCGGGACCCGCTGTCCATCGACCCACGAGACCTGAAGAACGTCGAGACGTTGATGACCGTCGTCGACGGTAAAGTGGTTTACCGCAGGTAGCGTGCTGGGGCCTCCCCTTTCTTAAACCGGCGACGCGAGTCAAGCGGCATCACATATTTTTTTTATCCTCGATGGCCTTTGAGTGAAACGGCTTTGGTTTAGATTTATTTTTGGAATCGGCACCGACTAAGGGTTTAAATTATGCCGTCTAGGTAGGCTTTGGAGTCTCTCTGGAAGCCATGTGAGTTACATGGTATCACCATTGTTTTTCCTTCCAGCCAGAGAGACTCACCCCCAATGCTGACGCATGCGACTACGCATGGGCCCCTAGTTGGGTGGGGGCCTCAGCGCCGTCTTTCTCTCCGACCGCTCCCAGTAGTACTCGTAGAGGCCGGTCGCCCACCTGTGGACCCCCGGGTCGTCGGAGGCGAATCCCCTGTAGTCCATGCGGCCGTCGGCGCCCGGGAAGCAGATGCCCGCAACCTCCTTCTCCGAGACAGCCATGAAGACGTTCACCTGGTCGACGACGTTGTTGAGGAACCGCCTCGACCGGAGGGCTTCCCGTAGGATGGGTCCGTTGTCGAACTCCGGCGGTATGACGATGTCCCTGGGCTCGAGGAGCCTGAACTCGACGCCCCTCTGCAGGGCGTCCTCCATGACGGGGATCGCCGTCAGGATGTACCTGTCCGTCATCCGCCAGACGTACTCCTCCGCGTCCCTGAAGGCCTGCTCGATCCTGTGGAAGATCACCATGACGTCGTCTACGTAGGTGCATGGCTCCAGCTCCCCGATGCGGGCGACGAACTCCGGGGGCAGCCGCGTGACGTCGTGGGTCCTGAAGTAGTCCCTGTGGCTGCAGGTGAACCTGAAGCCCCGCAGCTGGTTTAGGGACATATGCCCGTAAGGCGTGAGGTGGTGGCTGCCCTCCGGGTCCTTGCGCGTCAGCCCCGCGTCGCCTAGCCTGGAGAGGTGGCGGCTCGTCTCCTGGGTCGTGAGGCCCAGCTCCCGGGAGAGGCTGGTGACTGTAAAGGGGGCCCCCTTCAACGTGTAGAGTATCCTGAGGCGGTCCTCGTTGGAGAACTCGAAGAAGGTGTCGCAAAGGGTCTCCAAGCTCGCTTCCTCACAATGCTGTATCCTATCTCTGCAGCAACGATATTAAAGTCCCATTAATATACGTTGGGAGCCCTTATGACCCTCGCCGGATGCTTACCGGGTGTGAAGCAGTTGAGGCACTCGTTCTCGGTTGAGCTGAACTCCAAGAAGCACCTGCACCAGCTGACGTTGTCTAAGGAGCCCCACGGCGGCGTATTCTTCGAGGGTGAGCTGGGGGAGATAAGCGAGC
>CAZQOX010000265.1:0-2355 GCA_964594895.1 uncultured Candidatus Bathyarchaeia archaeon | reverse complement strand
GGATGCACCCTTAGACGAAATAATTTCGGATGCACCCTTAGACGAAATAATTTCGGATGCACCCTTAGACGAAATAATTTCGCATACACCTTTAGACGAAAAAAAGGGGGTACACACAAACACCGACTCACCATCCCTCACGAAGCTCACCTCAGCCGAGGAGACGGGCCACCACCTAACAGAGTTATACATGGGAATGTAGCCGGAGTGGAGATACATCGGCTCTGGGCGGAGACCCCATAGAGCAGCGCAGCCTGTGTCGGCCGGGCCCAGCCATGGCTCAAACCAAACAGTAACGGTTATACTCCATGTTTCCTAATTCAAGTCACCCCGTCGACAATCGACGCACCCACGTTGACGGCCCTCGAGGAGCCCCGCTGTGATCCGAGGGTTACCCACACGTGGAACAGGCGGGGGAGGCGCGGGGCCCACAACCACTGCAATTTGAGAGAGCTCAGCCGAGTACGGCGACGCCGGTTCTGTGAGGCTGAAAGTTTGTTGCAGGGAACAGGGGAACCCCGCCCTCAACCTCAAAAAGTTATACGGGGCCCCCACACAGCTCATAGTGATGGAGTTGAAGGCAGCGTTACTTGTGATAGACATGATCAAGGAGTTCGTCACGGGGAGGCTTGGGGGAGCCCACGCCCATGCCGTGGTCCCGAACATCAAGAGGCTCGCGGAGACGGCGAGACGGGGTGGCTCGCCCGTCGTCTACGTCACGGATGCCCACCTCATGGGGGTGGACCACGAGTTCGATGTGTGGGGCAGCCACGCCGTCGCAGGCAGCGACGGGGCGGAGATGGTGCCCATGCTCGCCTCCATGAATGGCGACCACAGGCTCTACAAGCGCAGGTACAGCGCGTTCTACGCGACGGGGCTGGACGCTCTGCTCCGGGACCTCGATGTGGACACGGTTGTGCTCACGGGGGTGCTCACGAACATCTGCATCCAGCACACCGCCGCCGACGCCTTCTACAGGGGGTACAGGGTCGTGGTCCCAACCGACTGCGTGAACGCGTTGACGCAGGAGGAGCAGGAGACGAGCCTCGCGTTCATGAGGCGCATGTACGACGCCATGCTCACCGACTCGGTTGAAGCCGAGGAGATGCTGGGAGAGCAACGATGAAGGGCTTCCACATAGCGTCCAGCGAGGACATCAGGCGGGGACGCACCACCGACGTATACTTCCAGCGCACCAAGAAGATACTCGAGGCGAAGGGCAAGGACAGGGTCCGGGTCGTCATGGAGGTGACCATCGGCTCGCCCCCCGACAACCACCCGTGGGGCGTCCTGTGCGGCGTCGAGGAGGCTGCACGCCTCTTCGAGGGGCTCCCCGTGGACGTCCACTGCATGCCGGAGGGCAGCCTCTTCCACAGCGAGGACAGCCTCGGCTACAGGAGCCCGGTGCTGACGGTGGAGGGGACGTACCACGACTTCTGCGAGTACGAGACGCCGCTCCTCGGCTTCATCTGCCAGGAGTCGGCGGTCGCCAGCAGAGCCGCATACGTCAGGGTCGCCGCGGGGGACAAGCCGGTGATAGCGTTCGGGGTTAGGCGCATCCACCCGTCCCTGGCCCCCGCCATGGATAGGGCTGGCTACATCGGCGGCCTCGACGGCGTGTCGAGCATCATCGGAGCCGAGACCTGCGGCCTAGAGCCCACAGGGACGATGCCCCACGCCCTCATGATAGTGTTCGGCGACCAGATCGAGGCGTGGAAGGCGTACGACGAGGTGGTCGAGCCCGAGAGCCCCAGGGTCATACTCGTGGACACCTACTACGACGAGAAGACCGAGGCGATAATGGCCGCCGAGACCCTCGGGGAACGGCTGTACGGTGTACGCCTCGACACGCCAAGCTCCAGGCGGGGCAGCTTCCCCAAGATAGTGAAGGAGGTGCGGTGGGAGCTGAACCTAAGGGGCCACGAGGGCGTCAAGATATTCGTGTCGGGGGGCCTAAACGAGGACACGGTGCGGGAGCTGGCTGAGGCCGGGGCGGACGCCTTCGGCGTGGGGACATGGGTCAGCGGGGCGCCCACCCTCGACTTCGCCATGGACATCGTCGAGGTCGACGGGGTGCCCCACGCCAAGCGGGGCAAGCTCGGCGGGAAGAAACAGGTCTGGAGGTGCAAGGAGTGCCTCAGCGACACGGTGACGCCCGCCGACGCGGCTCAGCCCAGGTGCGGCGAGTGCGGGGGGGACACAGAGCCCATGCTGAAGCCCCTGATCGAGGACGGCAGTATAGTCGCGCCCCTCAAGACGCCCAAGGAGATAAGGGAACACGTGCTAAGCCAGCTGCGGAGGCTGGCCGGGGAGGCGGGGAGGGGCAGCTGAGGCTACCCTATACCCTTAATAAAA
>CAZQOX010000264.1:0-2365 GCA_964594895.1 uncultured Candidatus Bathyarchaeia archaeon | reverse complement strand
GCGATGCGGGAGTTCCCCGGTAGACGGGCTCTGAGGTTCTTCTTCAACGCGATGGTGGGGGTGCCCACGGTGACGCTGGGTCTGCTCCTCTTCACCCTGTTCTCAAGGAGCGGCCCACTGGGGAGTCTCAAGCTCCTATACACTGTGCCCGGGATGGCTGTGGGGCAGGCTGCGCTCATACTTCCTATAATGGTGAGCTTCGTGGTGAGCGCCATCGAGAGCAAGGAAGAGGAGCTGCGGGACCTGGTCCGTACCCTCGGAGCCTCGGAGACGGACATGTCCATAGCCATCGTCAGGGAGGCGTTCAGCGGCGTCAGCCTGGCGCTGGTGTCCAGCTTCAACAGGGCCTTCGCGGAGCTTGGGATCGCCACCATGCTGGGTGCGAACATCAGCGGAGTGACAAGGGTGCTTACGACAGTCATCGCCCTCGAGACCAACAAAGGCGAGCTTGGGCTGAGCTTCGCCCTCAGCTTCATACTGCTCATCGTCGTCCTCGGCATGAACTACATAATAAGCCTGTTGAGGGAGGGCGTAACGTGACCCCCATCTACGAGCTACACAAGGTATCCAAGTCGTATGGGGGCGTTCAGGCGCTTGACGGCGTCAACCTGGTTGTAGAGGAGGGGGAAACCCTGGGCGTCGTCGGGCAGAGCGGGGCAGGCAAGACCACTCTGCTGCGCATCCTCTCCGGGCTGGAGGAGCCCACCGGCGGCTCCGTAGCCTTCAAAGACAGCAGATTAGACGCTCCCACCCGTTTATCCCTGAGAAGATGCGCCACGATGATCTTCCAGACCCCACTGTTTCTACGGGGAGACGTGTTCACGAACATCGCGTATGGGCTCAGGCTCAGAAAGACGCCTGAGGACAAGGTAAGGGAGCTCGTAGCTGTAGCCCTCGACCGGGTCAGGCTCGGCGGCTACGAGGATAGGCCGGCAAGGAGGCTTTCGGGTGGAGAGCAGCAGCGGGTCGCGTTGGCAAGAGCCCTCGTCCTCGACCCGGAGGTCCTGTTGGTTGATGAGCCTACGTCGAACCTCGACGCGGCTAACACCAAGGTCATCTCGGCCCTGATAGAGGAGGAGAAACAGGGGCGGACTGTGGTCGTGTCTACGCACGACCTCGACATGATAAAGAGGCTGACAGACAGGACCGTGTTCATAGAGGGGGGCCGGGTGGCTGAGGAGGGGGCCCCAGGCGAGCTGGTCTCCATCACGAGGCTGTCGGAGAACGTGTTCACGGGCGTTAGCCGCGTCGTTGAAGGCGTCGCTCAGGTAGACGTGGGGAACGTGGTGGTGAGAGCCGCCGTCGACCGGACAGGGAGAGCCACCATCCACGTGAAGCCCGAGGACATAATCGTCTCGCTGGGTAGGATAGAGACGAGCGCCAGGAACCAGTTCGAGGGCACGGTCGTCGGGGTGGAGTCGCTTAACAACCTAGTGTTGCTGAGGGTGGACGTGGGGGAGACGTTCACGGTTCAGGTGACGAACCGGTCGTTCAAGGAGATGGGCCTCAACGTGGGCAGAAGGGTGTTCATCTCCTTCAAGGCGTCGTCCGTGATAGTGATCTGAGGGCTACCTGTCCTCTTTCATCTTCTGCTCGAGGGTCTTGAGCTCGCCGTGCTCGGAGACCCTGATCCTGGTGTCCAGGCGCACGGGTATGCCTACCTGCCTGAAGAACCCCATGAGGTTGGCGCCGTCGATGTAGTCCTTGATCTTTCCCTGCTTTATGGCGTCCACCAGCATGACCTCTATCTTCGGCATGACCTGCGGGTACTGGTGCTTTGCGGCGTTCCAGACCTCCCACGCCCTGTTCCTGAAGTATCTTCCCAGCATCTCCTCGTATGTAGGCTCCTTAGCCGGCTCGGGCTCCGACTCAGGCTCCTTTTCCTTCAGCTGGTTCAGGAGCATCTTGCGCCGTAGCTCTTCGAGTCTCTTCTGTTTGAGGCGTTCTAGCTCGTCGTCCATGGTGGTCGGCCTGCGTTGAATTAGCGAGGATGATGAGATTTATCCTTTCCTGATGCCCTCTGGCTTGATGCTGCTTATCCGGATGCTGTTGACGATCACTAGAAGCGTCAACCCGACGTCCCCAAGCACAACCGCCATCCACAGCGTTATAGATCCCAAAGCACCCATAATAACGATGGCCAGCTTCACAAGAACCGATAAGGCTATGTTCTCCTTGACCCGGGCCACGGTGGTCTCGGCGAGGCGGATGAGGTAGGTTATCCTGCTGAGGTCGTCCTCCAGAAGCACGATGTCGGCGGTCTCGAGGGCGATGTCGCTGCCCAGGCCGCCCATCGCTATGCCGACGTCCGCGGCCGCCAGCGCGGGGGCGTCGTTCACGCCGTCGCCGACCATCGCGACCTTGC
>CAZQOX010000263.1:0-2367 GCA_964594895.1 uncultured Candidatus Bathyarchaeia archaeon | reverse complement strand
GGATTCTCACTTCTCTGACATTGAGATTCTGAAATAGATGGAAACGGTTCGTGGCTACCGAAGCTGTCTGTAGATCCAAAAGTTCGCCGCCCCAGCCACAAGGGCGCCGTAGAACCCGGTGTCGAGCCACCACCAGTCCGAATCCATGACCATTAACACGAAGCCTAGAGCGAATAATACGGTGAGGCCCACTGCAGCCATGGACGCCAGGTAGCTCAACCGTAACAGCTCCTGTGACACGTCCTCGGGTCCCGTGTACCCCCTGAAGGAGGTGTACGCGGTGAAGAGGAGGCACCCGCACAACGCCAGTATGCCTATCTGGGCCCACGGGAATGCCTTCTCGGAGCCTATCCACACGTAGCCCTCGACGACACCGTAGAGGCTGCTGCGGTCCTGCCAGGCGCCGAAGTTCTCCGTCAGAAGTAGGAACACGCCGATCAGGCTCACCGCGAGCGAGACCGTGTACATGTTTCTCTTAGAAACGCTCATGTGAATAGTTTGTATCGGAGTGAGATAAAGATTGATGAAAAACCCTCTTAGTAAATTTATTATGCCTCCGACATGGCTCGGGTCGTGTATGGTGAGGCTTCCAGGCGTCGTTCGGCTGATGAGGCTTGAGGAGGCTGCATCGGCTGTGGCTGGTGTGATGGTCATAGGGGTTTTATGTGCCGATCCAGGTTTCACGTGTTTTTTCGTCGAAGATAGAGAATCAACCCTTGGATGAAGTTGACTCTGGGCACTCTCCGCATATAAGCGACATAATCGTCCCCGAACTTCTCGACCAGCCTCCTGTCAGCATAGATGCATTCGACGTACCAAGTGGCGATCACCACCACCCCAGCTGCTATGCTCGCCCAGTGCTGCGTCATGAGCATCATCGAGACGGCCATGAGGATTCCCGCGCAGTACTGGGGGTGTCTGAGGACGGCGTATATTCCCGTGTCCACCAGCCTCGTGGTTTCGATGTAGCTCTTCCCTTCAGGCACCCCGCCTCCCTTCTTGAAGGCGTAGATCGGGAGCCACCCGAAGACACCGGAGAGGAACAGAGCTACCCACCCAATGTTGGCCAGCGTGTCCAGATGCACGTAGTTGTAGCGTGTCCACGCCATGTAGAACTGGTAAAACATGAGGGGCGTATATATCAGAGCGAGACCCCAATCCCTGAACTCCACGCTTGAGCCTCCTTCACCGTATCATCAGTTAAAACATCATATGAAAACGGTTACTACACCCTTTCATCAATAACCTGATTCTCAAATTTTTATAACAATCATGAAGCGCCAACAATAATACAAATCAACTATGGAGTAAAAAGGACCTTACCAGCCGTCTTCTCCACCCTTATCAAGTCGAAAGCCTTCTCCCACGCCCTCAACGGTAGCTTGTGCGTTACTATGGGCCCGGCTTTAACCATCCCTGACGACATCAACCCTATCGCCCTCTCATAGTCAATCCACTTGCTCATGATGGAGCCCTTCAGAGTCAGCGGCTTTCCCAGGATTTTCCTGAAGTCGACATTCACCGGATCACGGGGGCTGGCGATGAGGATAACTTGACCCTTTCGCTTAGCGATGTCGAGCGCCTGGGCTAAGGCGTCGGCGGAGCCGGACGCCTCGAAAACCACGTCAGCCCCAAAGCCGCCGGTGTAATCCAACACTTTCTGCACGACGTCCTCTTCATCGACTGCGATGACGTTATCCGCGCCGACCTCGGACGCGATGGATAGCCTAACGCCCCTGTGCCCCGTCTGGGTCACCGCGCCGGCGCCCGACGCCTTAGCCACCTGAGTCGTGAGCAGCCCCATCGGGCCGGGGCCCAGCACGGCCACGTGGTCCCCGGAGCTGATATCCGCCTTCCTGATCACGGCGTTACAGATGTCGGCGCAGGGCTGCACCAGGGCGGCGTCCTCGTAACTCATCCCGCCGGGTATCTTGTGCACTATCTTCTCTGGCACGGCCACCAGCTCAGTGAAGACGCCGTTGCACCTCGATCCGAGGCCTATGCGGTGGGCGCAGAGATGATAATCGCCGCTCAGACAGTGTACGCAGACGCCGCAGGTACTGTAACTCGTCTCAGAGACCACCCGCTCACCCTCTACGAGGTGCTTGATCTCTGACCCGACTTCAACGATCTCGCCCGAAAACTCGTGGCCGAGTATGATAGGAGTCGGAATGTTTGTGACGCCTTCATAGTGTTTCACGTCGGATCCACAGATTCCTGCGGCCTTGACCCTGATCAGGACCTCGTTGGGGTCGACGATGGGTTCATCGACGTCTCTTATCTCGATGTTTTCGAACCCTGGAGCGAATTTCACTAGAGCCTTCAACTTGATACACCTGCTGAGTCTCCAATATCTACCTTCATAAC
>CAZQOX010000262.1:0-2381 GCA_964594895.1 uncultured Candidatus Bathyarchaeia archaeon | reverse complement strand
CGAAGGTGACGGGGGCTGCGCCGACGCAGAGGAGGTCGTTCAGGTTCATGGCCAGAGCGTCCTGGGCCAACCCCCTGAACCATGAGGGGTCCCCGGTCTCCTTATACTGTAGATACGCCTGAATGGGCTTGCTCCCGGCGGAGTCCGTGTGCGTCACCAGCCCCGTCTCCGGGTCATCCGGGTCCCGCTGGACCACGCAGAAGGCGCCCGGGTAGAGGTTCTCCACCGAGTCCTTGAACCGGTCGACGCCCGGCTTCCTAACGTCCACCCCTAGGTCCCTGTACCTCGACATGGCTCCACCCCGATAGAGGTAGTGGGGCGGACACGGTTTTTAGCTGTTCCCCTCACCCAAGATGGACTCAAGCTTCGCCTGGTCCACCCTGAAAATCAGTGTATACGACACCTCGTCCAGCGGCTCGAAGAGGCCCGGATAATGTGTCTGAACAGCCTCCAAGACGGGTTCGCCCCTATAGTCTGTCTTGAGCCAGATGGTGACATTATTCTCCGACAGCCACTCGGCGTATGCAAACGGCTCGTCTACGCCGTAGTAGTGGGGCGAGTAGTGGTTCCCCAGGAGTGCCCCGGGATCGACGCCCCACGTGTGCACGAGCCTGTAGTTGATGGTTGGGTAGTCGCACACAATTGTTCCTCTACCGTAGAACCCGTGTACGATGTCGGCGGATAGGAACGCCTCCTCCGCGTAAGCCTGGTACCCGCCGTACGCCGGCAGGAACCAGAGGTAGGAGACGAGGAAGAGTGCGGCCACGAAGTGCTCCGGCCTCACCCTGGCTTCGGGGAGAGGTTTCTCCAAGGACGTGCGGGAGAAATGCACCAGCACGGGTAGCCCGAGGGCCGCCAACGGGTTCACCATCCTCAGCATTATCAGGAGGCTGCTGTGGTCTGACCCCAGATACGTTAGGAATATGGGGGTCAGCACCGCCGCGGAGGCCAAGAGGTAGAGCTGAGGCTGGTACCTGATCCATCGTCTCCGCGCCATGCGGGGCACCATGTAAGCCGCCGTCGCCCCCAGCGACAGTATGACGATGCCCGTGGGCTTGCGGGGCCATACGCTGAGCTTCCACCCTATCCAGCCCAGCGTCAGCCCCAGGAAGGTCTTTCCCTGGTTGGCGGGCTCCCACCCCCCGAACACGTTGTAGAGGCTCATGTAAAGTGGGTATAACGGGTTCCCCGTCTGGGTGTACAGGTGGAAACCTAAGACCGTCATGACTGCGAGCCAGCCGATCACGTAGGGCAGGCTCTCGGTGTAGAGGCGCTCACGGAGACAGTAGCCTAGCAAAACGATGAAGCCCACAGCCATGAGCTCGGTGCGGCTGTGCCCGGCCAGCGCCAACGCGACGCCCGACCAGAATGGGTGGTCCCTGATCGTGAGAAGCGACGCGAGGAGAAACGTCAACGCAAGCGTGTCCTGCATGGCTACAACGTCGAACACGGCGGCCACCGGGAACACCGCGAAAAGCATACCCGAGACCAGGCCGGTCCGCTCAGAGTAGAACCTACCTCCTATTCTGTATACCAGGACCGAGTTCAGCCCGCCGAGGGCCGTGTTGAGCACCCTGTATGGAAGGATCGAGGACGTCCCCAGAACACCCATCAGGGTGGACTGGACCAGGTGGGGCACCATCCCCCAGAGGTATTCGCATCCGTTGAGGTCCCAGAGCCGCCACCCGGCGAACCCTACCTTGAGGCTCAGGTAGCTTATCTGCCAGTGGTGGTAGCTGTCCCAGTTCCAGTCCAGGGGGATGTATAGCCAGACCAGCAGCCGTGCGGCTAGGGCGGCGACGAAGATCATGATGTAGGTTCTGCTCTCGACGAGCTCCTTTAGTCTGCGGCGGTCCCCCATCCATCTTTTAGATATTGTTGATGGTTAAATAGGTGTCGGGTGGGCTAGAGGAGGCTCTCCAGCTTGGGGTCCGTCTTCTGCAGCTGCCTGCACCGCTCCATGGTCTCGAAGGCCCGCCTGATGTGCGGTATGGTTATGCTGCCGCCGACGACGAGGGCCACGTTCAGGGCGTCGTGGAGCTCCTCGTCCGTGAAGCCCAGCTGGATACACCGGACGACGTGGTAGGTGACGCAGTCGTCGCACCGGAGCACCATGCTCGTGGCGAGGCCCAGAAGTTCCAGGGTCTTCTCGTCCAGGTTGTTCGGCTCGTAGGCGCGGCTGTCCAGAGCCCAGAAACGCTTCAGGCCTAGATGGCCGCAGCCCAGTATGGCCTCGTTCATCCTGTGCCTGAACTCGTTGAACTTCTCAAGGTCCTTCATGGGTAGCCCTGTCTCGTCTCGCCGCTATAAGGTGTGGCTTCCCGGGGGAGGAATTTTATTCCGGAGCGACTATGATGGGGCGATGACGCGGATACGTGAAG
>CAZQOX010000261.1:0-2397 GCA_964594895.1 uncultured Candidatus Bathyarchaeia archaeon | reverse complement strand
TCCCTGACCCACTCCTTGGTCATGCGGCCCTTGAAGTCGAGCCCTATCTCGCTTACGGCGACGACCTCGGGCTCCCGGGCAAGCGCCCTGAACCGTCTCTCGACCCCCGGATTATACTCGTCGGCGTACCACGGGTGTATCCCCACGCACCCCTTGACTATGTCCCACTTCTTGGCGGAGGCGACCGCCTCGATGGACGAGCCCAGGTCGATGCCGGAGTTCAACAGTAGCCTGAACCCGTCGCTCCTCGCCTTCTCGATCCATTCGTCTGTGATCCCTCTCAGGTGGCAGTGACTCTCAGAATACATGATCCCTCACAAACGCTACGGGGGACAGGGAAAAAGAGTTTCTGTTCACATACGACGCGTAAAGTGACTGACTCAGGCGGCGACCTCCTCCTCCATGAGGACGACGTCATCATGTGGAGGCGTCTCTGCATGTACCCGTGTCAAGCCCTGCCTGGCTACCTTGTTCCTTATCACCAAGATGGCGAGGATGGAGACAAACAGGTAGGCGACCAAGCAGCACACCACCAAGTCGACTTTATACACTTGGCTTTCCCTCGGATTCCCCATGTTTGCATCGCTTCGAGGTTTTATCATTACTTGTAAGTAGCATAGGGCTACAGAACTACAGAGTTCTGGCCACCTTGTACTGGCTGTAGAGATCTATGATGGCGATGTTCCCTATGGCTCCCATGATGAAGCTGAGGTAGAACCCGACGTATGGAACCAGACCGAGTGCGACTGCCATTAACGCCAGCAGTACGCTCAGCCCTATGTACGTCCAGAAGGAGCCCCGTGTGAACCTTATGGTCTTCCTCAGCGAAGGCACGAACCCTTCGTCTTCCCCTATCATCACGATGAAGGTAGGGGCGGCCAGGATGACGACAACCATCATACCAACCATCACCAAGAAGAAGGCTAGGGCCGCAGAGCCGCCCCCCATGGATTCGTTGAAGATCAAGAAGGCTACCGCCACGCCTGAGGATAACACGAAAAACGCCGTCATGAGGATGGACGCGTACACGAAGCGCAGGACGCGTCTCCAAACATAGAGGAAGCTCTCCTGAAACATCGGCTCCTCGCCGCGGACAGCCCTCCAGGAAGCCCTGATTGAGGCGAGGGAGGCCACCCACGAGAGCATAGATAACAGTATCAATGCGACCGGAACCCAGCCTATGAACCGCGTGTAGTCAAACTCGAAGCCGGTGGACACATACGAGACCGGCGACACCCCCGTCTGGGAGTAGAAGTAGTCCAGTATCGCGTCGATGAAGTCGTTGTAGACGGCCCACGACTCCAGAATCCTCTGGTTCACATAGGCGATGAGAAGCTCTACGAGGGAGGGGCCGAAGACCATGGGCTTGTCTCTGGCGAGGCTTACGGCGTACCTCATGTGCGCCACCGCCCCCTGCCGCTCCGGCTCCGCGGCGGCTTTACGGTACTGTATCTCGGTGCCGCATCGGGGACAGTGAACCGTCTCGTCTGAGACCTCTAAGCCGCAGCGTGGACAGTAGGGCAGCTAACACACCAAGCTTAGATGTTGTGCATACAAATTTAACCTTTCAACGCCTCTGCCCGGAGACGGCTCTCGCGGTCAGCCTGACTGCTTCCTCGCTGCTATGCCTGGGAGCCCACCCGAGCCGGCGCAGAGACGCAGTGTCCAGCTGCATGAGCTTGACGTCTCCCCTCCATCCTCTCCCACCGTCGACGCCGCCCGTGAGACGTATCCTGGCCTCGGGCTGTCCAGCCTCCTCCTTTACTATCTCAGCGATTCTGAGCACGCTGACCCTGTCCATGCTACCCAGGTTGAACACCGCCACCTGCTCGACCGACTCTGCACCCTTCAGGAAGCCGTCGACGCAGTCATCGACGTAGAGGTAAGACTTGGACTGGGTGCCGTCCCCCAGCACCTCAAGCTCCCCGGGGGTATCCCTGAGTTTCCCGACGAAGTCCCAGATGACACCGTGGTTGCTCCTCGGCCCCACGACGTTCGCCAGCCTGTATGTCACGGCTTTGAAGCCGCGCATGGACGCGTAGGCGCTGATCAGGGCTTCACAGGCCAGCTTGGAGGCGCCGTACATGGATATGGGCTTCGTCGGCCCATACCCCTCGGGGGTCGGCAGAACCGTCGCCTCGCCGTAGATTGTGCTCGTGGAGGCGAAGACGAGGAGCTCGACACACCCCCGTTCAGCAACTGCCTCTAGGAGTCGGTACGTCGCCTCGATGTTCTGGCGGAAATGCTCCTCGGGGCCAGCCTTGTTCGCCTGGACCTCCGGGTTCGCCGCCAGGTGGAACACTTGGCTGCACCCCTCCACAACCTCGAGGGAAGCGTCTCTCTCGAGGAGGTCTCCCTCGATGAACTCGAATCCAGGGTGGTCCATCCATCGGTCCA
>CAZQOX010000260.1:0-2403 GCA_964594895.1 uncultured Candidatus Bathyarchaeia archaeon | reverse complement strand
GGAAGACGCTCTGGGTCTCCTTGAACCAGTACTCGCTGAGGGCGTGGAGGCTCTCGCCCTTGTGCGGGATGAGCGTGGGGTACACGACGTCGTAGGCCGATATCCTGTCGCTCGTCACGATGAGCATGTGGTCCCCCATGTCGTACACGTCGCGTACCTTGCCGCGTCTCGGAGAAGGTTTGCCGTCGAAGAGGTCGCTGGCCTCCAGGACCTCGACCACGCCGTCCCCGAGGGGGTCATCCACCATATATGATTTCTTCATAGAGATCAACACGCATGAAACTTACACGCATAGAGCATATCCGGCTATATTTAGAGTTTCTTTTAACACCATCATGCAACATTAACATGGGTGAAGCAAAAATATCAGAGAAAAAGGATGCGGAAGCTTACTTTGCACGTGCTTTCTTAAGGAACTGATAGCAGACTCTCGGTTCCTGGTCTCCGCAGTACTCGCAGAAGCTCTTGCCGCATTCCCTGTACTTCGTGATGAGGTCCTCCAGCTCGCCACATATCTGACGGTTCAAGGTCGTTGCTCAACACCGATGCGTGAACCATGATTCTAACTTTTCTACGGAGCCATCGCACAGTGGGAGGCAACGAGGCAGGCAAGTTAATCTTAACAGCCAGCGTTAAGTAACCCATGTTCACCGCCCAGCCCTACAGCCAGAGAGCCATCGTAAAGGACACGACGCCCGAGCAAGTCTATAAGACCGTCCGGTCATGGCTCGCCATGAACGCCTGCAGCGTCCAACAAGCCACGCCCTCCACCTACGTAGAGGCGGTTTTCAGAGCCAACCAAACCTTCACCCAGGTCGGGCTCAGAGACGACTACCCCAAAGAAGTGGCCATCAGGATGACGGCCTTCGGCGGAGACACCGTCCTCCAGATAACCGTGACCCAGCGGGAGCCACGGTTCAGAGACAAGGGATACCTCTACTGGGGCAGCCGCATCGAGGGCCTCCTGTGGGAGCTCGAGACTCCTGTCACTAGGGAAACGGTCCATAGCCTCTACCCCAGGGAGACGGTGAACAGAGAGATCAGGGACAAGGTCAAGTTTTACGTAGTCGTCACCGCGGCCCTGATGCTGGTGCTCGTGGCCTTCCCCCTCCAGATCGATGTCACCGTTCTCATCGTTTTCGTCGTCATTATCCCTGTCGTTCTCATCGGCGTGCTAGACACCATAGACTATTGGAGGCTATTATCGAGAACGGCGACGCTGGATCGACTATAGATGCGAACAGTTTCAGGCGATTCCCTAATTGGAAGCAGGACGTTTTCAAACTGTTTTTATGTTTATCCTACCGTTTCATGAGGGGATTACGTGAGGGCTGTCATCGTAGGCGCCGGGCCCGCGGGGCTCTTCTCGGCGCACGAGTTAAGCAGGCGTCACAGCGTAACCATCCTCGAGAGACAGCGCTACGTGGGGGGCTCAGGGCTCCACAGCGACGGTAAACTCAACTTCCACCCAAAGATCGGGGGAGACCTCACGGAGTTTATGTCGGAGGGAGAGGCATGGGCCCTCGTTCAAGGTATAAGGGACGTCTTCATGGGGCTCGGAGTCGAGATGGCTCACAGCGACGACGAGGGGCTCAGGGCGCTGGAGACCAGAGCCTCTCAATCGGGGATAAAGTTCATCAAGATCGAGCAGAACCACATAGGGTCAGACTACCTGCCTGACGTCATTTCTGAGATGCAGCGTCGTCTCGGGGAGCAGGGGGTGGACATCAGGCTTGAGACGGCCGCCGACGAGGTGGTCGTGGAGGGCGGCCGGGCTGTAGCTGTCTCAGGCGACGGCGAGTCTTTCGAGGCGGACGCCGTGCTCCTCGCCCCCGGCCGAATCGGCTCCGGGTGGCTCATAGAGCAGCTGAGCAGCCTCGGGGTGGGAATGAGCTACAACCCTATAGACGTGGGTGTCCGTGTCGAGGTGCCAAACGAGGTGATGGATGAGGTGATCAACGGATACGGCTGTTGGGACCCCAAGTTCCACATGTACACGCCCAGCTATGACGACTTCGTCCGCACCTTCTGCGTCTGCCCAGCCGGCTACGTGGTCCGCGAGACCTACGGGGACGGCCTCTTCGGCGCCAACGGGCACAGCATGAGGGACACAAAGAGCGGCAACACCAACTTCGCCCTTATCACGAGGGTGAGCCTCACAGAGCCCCTTGAGAACACCACCGAGTACGGCCGCCGCATCGCCCAGCTCGCCAACACGCTAGGCGGCCACAAGCCCATAATCCAGAGGCTGGGCGACCTCCGGAGCCACAAGCGCAGCACGTGGGACAGACTCAGCAGGAGCCACGTGGAGCCCACATTGCAGGACGTTACCCCGGGGGACATCGCTATGGCGTACCCCCGGAGGATAACCATGGACTTCATGGAGAGCCTGGAGATGCTCGA
>CAZQOX010000259.1:0-2411 GCA_964594895.1 uncultured Candidatus Bathyarchaeia archaeon | reverse complement strand
TCCTGACTCCCGCCTTGCCCAGGGTGGCGCTCGTGGTCTCGCTCTCGATGGTGGCGCCCATGTACACCCCGTGCTCCCAGCTGAGGGACTCGCAGATGGGGACGTTGGTGTCGCTGTCCCTGCCGCCGTAGAAGAAACCCTGTATGATGTGGCCGTCCTTGGCGTCCCAGTTGGGGTCCAGGTTCTCCAGCTCCTGAAGCCTTATGGTGTACCGGGCGTTGGGGTGGGCCAGCGGTATCTCCTTGCCTTCCTCGTCTTTCTTTCCCTTGTGCCACTCGCCGCTGTGGTTAATCCCCGTCGTCGGGTAATCGTCCTCTTCCAGGCCCATGCCGAGCCAGTACGGCTCTCCGTCGTGGATGAGGACGTTGCTGAAGATCATCTCCCTTGGGGTCGTGAGCGCCTCGTAGATCACCGGGTCGTCAACGGGGTTGACGTCCCTTATGATGCCGAAGACGCCGGCCTCTATGTTGACGGCGCGGCAGTTGCCCTCCTCGTCGGCTTTGAGGTAGGCGATGTCGTCGCCCACGATGGTCATTCCCGGGATCATGGCGGTGCTGGTCTTGCCGCACGCCGACGGGTATGCGCCCGTGAAGTAGCTCACCCTGTCCTTGTCCGGGTGCCTCACGCCCATTATGAGCATGTGCTCTGTTAGCCAGTCCTCGTGGTTGGCCTTGTAGATGGCGAGCCGGAGAGCCAGCTTCTTAAGGCCCAGGCTGTTGCCCGCGTACTGGTTGTTCACGCTGTAGACCTTGCCGTCCACGACGTCCACGTAGATGCGGCGGTCGTCGACGTTCGCCGTGGTGTTCCTCTCGTCCAGCTCCCCGGCGCTGTGTATGAAGGTGAAGAACCCTCCGTCCCCCAGCTTCTTGAACTCCTCGTAGCCGTTCCTGTAGAGGATGTCCTCGCTGTGGGCGACGTACGCGCTGTCGGTGAGCTGCAGCGCGCATATAGTGAACCTGCTGCCTGTTGGGCCGAGGCTGAAGAACCGTACGAGGCACTCCTTGTCCTTCATGACTCCGTCCATGATGCCTAGGACCTCCTCCAGCCCCTCGTCCCGGTCGATGGTGTTGATGGTCTCAGTCATCTTCATGCCCTCGGGCAGCAGAACCCGTGTGTTCTCCTTGTCTCGGGCCTGATCGAGGTAGCCGTCGTAGTGGATGGTGTGGCCTTTCATCTCCAGGGGCGTCTCCTCGCCCAGGTCTATGGCTAGCTGCCTTACGTAGGCGATGTCCTCGGGGCTGTCGGTGATTACCGTCGCCTTGGCGGGCTTGCATAACTCGAGGAACCTGGTGACCTGTTCCTCGACTTCGGGGTTCTTGAGGGCCCTAAGCTTCCTCAGGCTCTTCTCGTCCATGAACCTTGACAACGAATCTGACACTTAGATGCCTCTTCTAGTGTTGAAGGAGGCGCGTATTAGGCTTATCGGTCTCAACCTGAGGCAACCGCTCTCTCCTCGGGCGGCTTAACGTTCCTGAACGTCACCCAGAGGAGTACGTCGTATAGCCCCTTGATCGCCCCCGCCAAGAGGAAAGGCAGCGAGAGGCCTACGAACTGCATTATGTAGCTGGCTATGCTGGGCCCGACGGCCATGGTGAAGCTCCGCGGCAGGTTGATGAGCCCCTGGACGCGGCTACGCTCCTCAGGCTTCACTATGGCTATCGTGTAGGACTGCCTTGTGGGTACGTCCATCTGGCTCAACAGGCTGCGCCCAAGGTACAGCGAGAGGGATGTCGGCAGGTTAGGCATGTAGGGCACCAGGGCCATCATGACGTTGGCTGGTAGGTGGCTGTACACCATTGTGTTGATGAGGCCGATCCTCTCGCTTATCTGGGCGGCGAGCATGTAGCTCGCCGCGGCGAGGATGCTCGACGCCGAGAAGATGACGCCGATCACGTCCATCCCGAGCCCGAACCGCTCGAAGAACCAGTAAGCCACGAGGCTGCTGGTTACGAAGGAGCCGCCCAGCGCGTCCATGCTGAAAAGCACCGAGAGGAGAACCACGTATCTCTTGGTCTGGGGGCTCAGGGGCGCCTGTTCCTCTTGCTCCACCTCGATCTCGGCCTCCTCCCCCAGCAGCGAGTACAGGAGAACCACGGCAACGTTGAGCAGCGCGTACACCCCGAACATAAGGCGGTATGAAGAGGGCTCGGCGTATCCCCAGCCCTGCAGGATCACCACGAAGCCGGTGAACAGGGAACCCACGGCGGTCGCCACAGAGTCTAGGGTGCTGCGGATCGCGTAGAGCTTCGTCCGCCTGTCGTCGGCGCAGCTCTGAGCAAGGATGATTCTCTCAAGCATCTGCGCGGCCCCGAAGCCACCCTTGTACCCTATGGAGGAGACCACCGCTACGGCGACGAGGAGAGGAGGCTGCGAGGAGACGAAATACACGGAGCCAGCCGCAGCCGAGAGCA
>CAZQOX010000258.1:0-2423 GCA_964594895.1 uncultured Candidatus Bathyarchaeia archaeon | reverse complement strand
ATGAGGCGGCCGACGATGGCGGCGCTGGTGTGGGGCGCGAGCCCCAGCACGATGTGGCCGATGAGCTGGTCCCTGTGGTCGACGCCGTAGTAGGGCTCAAGCTTGTAGAAGTCGCGGAGCTCGTCGTCGAGGAACTTGGTGACCTTGACGAGGTAGTCGCCGCACGCCTCGGGGAGCACGACGTCCTGGACCATGAGTTCCAGCATCTGATCCGGCCGCGTCAGCGGTTCCCCCTCTACATCTATGGTGTACCCCATCTCCCTCAGCTTCTCCACGGGCACCCCCACCTCCCCCGGCTTGAAGTGGGTGAGAGGTATGTCCGTGAGGTCGAAGCGGAGGGTGCCGTCCTTGAACACGCTGAGGTCGTACCTGGCGCGGAGGATGCCCTTGCCGAGGTGCTCCGGCATGCGGCTCTCGTTCATGAGCCGTTTGACGCACTTGATCCTGTCCGGGATTACGCCGCCGATGTGCCTGCGCGCGTTCTCAAGCTCCTCCCTGAGGTCGATCTCCGCCCAGTCATAGCCCACCGTGTCTGTGTTGCACGCTGGGCACGTGTCGCTGTCTGTGAGCCTCTTGCAGCGCGGGCACTGCTTCCTCATCACCGTGACGGCGCCACAGTTCCCGCAGCGAGCCGTCCTGGACGGGTAGCCGCACTCCGGGCAGTCCAGCCTCACCAGCTCGACCCTTATCCTGTCGCCGCGCTTGGCCCGGGTGATGTCTCTCTGGGGGCCGCCGGCGTTGCCGACGGGGAAGATGCTGTGGACGTAGGGGCTCATCTTCCTCTCCTTCGCCTTCTCGGGCCTCCCCATGCGGGCACCCACGTAGACGTAAGCCTTCTCCTTGACCGTGAAGCCGGCCCAGTGGTTCACCTGTCGGAGCGGTGCGTCCGCCTCCACCTCCACATACTTCCTGTCCAGCGCCAGACAGCGTTCGAGAATAGCCTCTGCCTCGCCGAACTTGACGGCTCCAGCTTCAACCCTATGGGGCACTAGAAGGTTTTCAAGGGTCTTCTTCTCCTCCGGCCCGAGCCTTATCCCCTGTCCGCGCTGGTCCCAACTCTCCGCAAGAGCGTTTCTGAGCCTCAGCAGCCTATCCCGGGTTGTCTTTGACCATTCATACGTGTATCTGGGGTGCAGCGGCGCGTCGATCCGTGTGATCGCGATGGCCTCCGAGGGCGTCGGAGGGTTCCACGGGTCCGCCGCCAGATCGATGATCACGTCCGCGGGTAACCCCGTAAGCTCCTCCGCCGCCTGACCGCCCACCGCCTCCATGGCGTACTCGACGTCGAGGCGCCACTGGTCCTCGTCGTAGCCTGCGGGCAGCAAAGCGTTGTTGAACTGAATGAAGTCGCCTGCGTTGATGAGCACGTCGCCGTTGAAGAGGATCTTGTCCACGTCGTCGTAGATCTCCTCAGCCATCTTCACGGTGTCAACCCTGACGACGGAGCCGTCCTTCAGCCTCACCACAGGCGGCTCGATGGTGTCCACTGGACAGATGGCCGCAGACTTACCGGGGAGCTCTATCCTGAGCTGCAGCCCGGTGGTCATGAAACCATTCAGCGTCACCATGGTGGCGGGGTGTATGCCGCAGGCGGCGAGCCCCGTGGTGCGGGCTCTGCCGTAGCGGAGCCTGAAGCCGCCGGGGGTGTTGGGGAATGAGAAGACGGGGCGGCCGACGATTATCTCCTCCATGAAGGCCGCTGTGGTCTTCTTCTCGCCGTTGTCCGTGTTCTCCTGGTTGAGCTTTTCTAGCCAGTCCCAGCCGTCGATGCCGATGCTGTCGCAGATGCCGCAGAGCTTCCTGGCTCGGCCCACCACGCCGTCCACGACGACGATGAGGGCGCCTCCCCTGAGCCTGTTGGTCTCTATCCCGGGGACGTCCCGGTAGTTGCTGGCCTCGTAGGGGTCTGTGGATACTCCGGTGGCCTCCACGGGCAGCATCTTGAGCGCCAGCTCCAGATCCTCGTCGGTCACGTGGTACTGGAAACGCCTGACGCTCCTCTCGTAGATCCTCACCTCCTCGATGAACCTGTTCACGGCGTCCTCGCTGGGCTGGTACCTGTCGAGGCCCAGCGCCTTCCGTACCACGTCTGCGATGACGAGGGTCAGCGCCTGGGCTGTGCCGCCGGCCGGCCTTATGGGTCCGGCGAAGTAGAGGCTCAGATACTCGGTGCGGTCGGGGTTCTGCTTTATCTTGATCTCTGGAATTCCCTGGATGGGGGCGATGGTGACCCCCTCCGTCATGATGGCTAGCCCTGTCCTGATGGCCTGCTCAGCGGCTCGCTCCTTCTCCATGGACCCGTAGCGGCCGAGGGCTATCTCCTGGGCTATCTTGAAGCTCATCTCGCGGCGGTCCATATCCTCCAGCTCCCTCATCCGCTGCGTGATGCCCTTGGGGCCGATGAGCTTCTCTACGCGTTCAGC
>CAZQOX010000257.1:0-2427 GCA_964594895.1 uncultured Candidatus Bathyarchaeia archaeon | reverse complement strand
GCCACCATCTACTGGGACAGCCAGAAGAACGCGCCGTCCACCAACATAATCTAATTTTTTTGATCATCCCCTCTACGCGAGGAATAGAATCAACAACACGGACACGATACCGGTAAGGTAGACGCCGTCGAAGGTGCCGGCGCCGCCTATGCTTACGACGGGGCCCACACCGGCCACCCTGTGCAGGTTCATGAGGTCGGCTCCAATCAACGCGCCGAGCGTGCCTCCGATGTACGCGATTTGAGCAGGACAACTCACTGCGCTGAAGTGGTTGATGAGCATGACTACGAACACGGTCATCGTCGGAGGCCCCCACGCCGGCGTGGTTATGCCTAGGCCCTCCACGATCTGTGCGCTTTGATGCGTACTCAGAGTCACGATCACCAGCACGATGAAGGCTTTAAGGTAAGTCATCCAAAGGTCAGGTGAACACGCCGGAATAGAAAAGATCAGTAGATACAGCGATATGAGCGACGGGATTATGCCTCCCCCTAGGTTTATCATGATGAGAGTCTGTCTGGACCCTGTCTCTACCCCCGGGATCTTCCAATTGACCCCGAATGCGTCCACCTCCTCCTTGTAAGTCACAGGCCGCTCAGACTCGAGGATAGTCAGGGGCAGGTTCACGTAGCTTCCTATGAGGCTCAGCAATATGACCGCCCAGAAATACTCCTGCGGGATACCCAGGGTCCGGACGAGGAGACCTCTGAAGAAGCTGAGAAACCACGAGGCAATGGTGAAGAGCAGAAAGAAGAGAAACGCCAAGTATAGTAAGTTGAAGGGCTTGTAGACTAGGCCTTTGATGCTACGCGTCATGTTACGTAATAGGCGGCTGTGTCGGATAAAATGTTTCAAACGATGTTTTGGTTCAACAGTGTTACGTAGATGATAGATGTCTCTACATGACAGGGTTATACCTTTCTATCATCTTGTCTTGGAAGTAGTCTGCAAGCCTTAGACACTTCTCCTGCTCCTCCGGGTTACTGATGGGGGCCTCCATGTCCAGCACGTCCATGTAGGTGCAGCACCTCAAGACGACGTGGACCCTGTCGGCTTCACTCGTGGCCCTCACCTCCACGGCGAACCGGTTCCTCTGTATGTAACCTATGAACAGGTTCATCATGGTCGCAACAAGCTGGGAGGTTCTCTTGGAGTTGGCTCCGATCAACGTGAAACCGTCGTCTGTTTCCTCACGGTGAATCAAGGTGAACCCCGCATCTTCAAGCAGTTCTAGAAATGTATTTCTCAGTTCATCCGCTTCGCCTTGAAGCATGAAAGTCCGGGTGACCATAGGATTTACATAATATTACTGGTTGGATAGATAATTGTTACTTGAAGGTAGATACGAGATGGTAGTAATAGACGGACACACCCACTTCGCCGGCCCGGGGAAGGGGCTCCCGCCGAACACGGTTGAGGCGTTCACCCAGATAATGGACAGGAACGGCATCGACGCGGTGGTCACATGTGCCCCCTACTCAGCCATAGGCAAAGACAGGACCTACGACGAGGTCAACGAGTTTCTAGCCAAATCCACGGGGGAGGCAAGCGGCAGGATCATCCCGTTCATGAGGGTCAACCCACACCTGCAGGAGAACGCCCTAAGCAGCCTTGAGAATGGCGCCAAGCAAGGGTTCAGGGGCGTCAAGTTCCACCCCAGGAACGAGGCCTTCGCCATCAACAGCGAGGAGCTTGTGTTCCCCATAGCCGGGCTCGCCGTGAAGCTCGGGTTGCCCATACTCATCCACACTGGCGAGCCTGACACCTATGGCTACGCCCAGCCCACCCTCGTGGGGGACCTAGCGGACAGCTTCCCCGACCTCACCCTCGTGGTGGGCCACATGGGTAAGCGGCTCTACGAGGACGCGATATGCGTGGCCCGCTGGTTCGAGAACATAATACTGGAGACCTCGTTCAGGAGCCACAGGGACATCGCCAGAGCCGTGAAGAGGGTCGGCGCCGACAGGGTCGTGTACGGGTCAGACACCCCGTTCGGCGTCCCAGAGATCGAGATGCTGAAAGTCAGGGTATCCGGCATCACGCCGGAGGAGAAGAGTATGGTCCTAGGCGAGAACATGGCTCGCATACTGGGCCTGGAGGCTTCGAGATGAAGATAATCGATGGACACGTCTTCCTGGGGAAGACTGTCTACATGGAGCAGAGCCCCATGCGCCTAGTTTCAGACATGGACAGGCTGGGAGTGGACGTCTCCGTGGTGGTCCCTCCGCCACCGGGCCCGTTCTACCACGATGCCAACAGGTCCGTATTGTCGACAGCCCAGAGCCATCCCGGAAGGCTGGCCGCGCTATACAGAGCGAACCCGCTTCTCAAGGGAGAGGCCGAGAGAGTTAACGAGGCTCTACTCGGGGGAGGGTTCGTCGGGGTTCAGCTCGACCCCACCAACGACGGATACGGTGTCAACGGCTC
>CAZQOX010000256.1:0-2443 GCA_964594895.1 uncultured Candidatus Bathyarchaeia archaeon | reverse complement strand
ATATAATAAGCGACTCGGACCACATCCAGCACATCTACAAGCTGGGCCTCAAGGTCGCGAAGAGGATCACTTTCAGCACCGTGAAGGCTGTGTTCGGTTTAAACAACAGCGATAACATCGGTGTCATCTGGCACCCAGCCCTCCAGGCCATGGTGTGCTTCCTCCAGTCGGACAGGGAGGGCAGGAACACCCCGTGCCTCATACCGGCGGCCATAGACCAGGACCCCTACTGGAGAATAACCCGGGACATCGCCGAGAAGCTGGGCTACTACAAGCCGGCGCAGATCCACGCCAAGTTCCTGCCAGGCCTCGCCGAGGGCGGCAAGATGAGCGCGAGCCAGCCCGAGACCGCTATATTCACGACGGACCCGCCGAAGGCGGCTGCCAAGAAGGTGATGAGCGCGTTCACCGGAGGCAGGGACACCGTCGAGGAGCAGAGACGGCTGGGGGGCCGCCCCGAGGTGTGCAACGTCTACGCCTACTACTACTTCCTCTTCGAGGACGACGACGAGGCTCTCAGGGAGCGCGAGTCTGCCTGCAAGTCGGGCTCCATCCTGTGCGGGGAGTGCAAGAAGCAGCTGGCGGAGCGGGTCAAGGCGTTCCTCGTGGACTTCCAGGTGAAGCGGGAGAAGGCCAAGGATGTCCTCGAAGACTTCCTCCTCAAGCCGGTGGAGTGAGGTGGTGACGCTCTATTGTGGCCAGTAGGGAAGCCTCTGTCGTCACCCCCTGGGAGGTAAAGGGCGAGATCGACTACGACAGGCTCATGGAGCGTTTCGGCACCGAGCCTATAACCACTGGGTTGCTGGAGAGGATCAGGCGGCACACGGGTAGGCTACACTACATGCTCCGGAGGGGCGTCTTCTACAGCCACAGAGACCTAGACGTCGTACTCGACCACTACGAGAGCGGCGGAAGGTTCGTCCTGTACACCGGCAGAGGTCCCTCGGGGCCCGTGCACCTGGGGCACCTCGTCCCGTGGACGTTCACGAGGCACCTGCAGGAGGCCTTCGGCTCGAAGCTGTTCTTCCAGTTCACCGACGACGAGAGGATGCTCATCAGGGGCGACATCGACGAAGAGACCTCACGCCACTGGGTGCTGGAGAACGCGCTGGACGTCATGGCGCTGGGGTTCGACCCGGAGATAACCGAGTTCATCGTAAACACGAGGCACGCGTCGGAGCTCTACCCTCTGGCCCTGAAGATAGCGAGAGGGATCACCTGCTCAACGATGAGGGCGGTGTTCGGGTTCGGCGACGACTCCAGCCTGGGGATGATGTTCTTCCCCATGATGCAGGCGGCGCCGTGCTTCCTGGCGTCGGAGCGAGCGGGGGAGCCGGTGCCCTGCCTGGTGCCCGCGGGGATCGACCAAGCCCCCTACTGGAGGATAACCCGGGACGTCGCCCGGAGGCTGGGGTACCCGAAGCCGGCTCAGGTGCACGGCAGGATGCTTCCCGGGTTGACGGGGGGCGCGAAGATGTCGTCGTCCAAGCCACTGACCGCGATCTACACAACAGACGTGCCCGAGCTGGTGGAGCGGAAGATAGCCGAAGCCGACACAGGGGGCCACCCAGCCCGTTGCCCTATGTACCAGTACAGGTACCTGCTGTTCACCGAGGACGACGATGAGATCCGCGAGCTATATGTAGACTGTCTTGAGGGAGGCATCGACTGCCATGAGTGCAAGGCTCGGCTCGCCGAGACGGTGAACAGGTTCCTAGGGAGGCATCGGCGGCGGCGGAGGCTTATCAGAGGCGGCGTAGAGAAGATGCTGGAATAAACCTCTTCCGGCACCACACCAATTAATCTATCATGAGCATTGTGAGAAGTCTCAACAAAATACCTGAATCGTCTCACCCCTTCCTCAGGGGCGTAGGTATGCGAGTGCTTTACTCGCTCCGGGACGACGGCGGAGACCTGACCTGCTTCGTGGTCAGGTGTCCCGCCGGCTCGGAGATCGAGGAGCACGTCCACGACGAGGAGACGGACGTCATCTATGTGTTGAGGGGGAGGGCGAATATGTGGGTGGAGGACAGGGGCGTGTTTCCGCTGCGGCCCGGGGTCTTCGTGGTTGTGCCGAAGAGGCTGAGGCATAGAACCTTCGACGTCGAGGAGGAGCTCGTAGTCTACGACGTGTTCACGCCGCCAATGTTCTAGTTTTTTTATGATTAACCGGATTACCCATGCGTTTTTACATGAATCGAGACAAGTTCTGGGCGTTTCCGTGGGTTGTCTTCAATAAAGAGGCGTTGATTCCATTTTTTTCGTTCTCCCCCTATCACGCGTGGATTTGCACAGGTTTTAGAAAGGTATATGCACCTCACCAGCGACACAGTAATTGTTGATTGTGATGCCGGAAGACTTGAGGAAGCAGTACGATGAGCTGCTGGGGAAGTCGAAGGAGATGGCCGTGCTGGGCTCCGCGGTCGCCATACTTTACTGGGAC
>CAZQOX010000255.1:0-2450 GCA_964594895.1 uncultured Candidatus Bathyarchaeia archaeon | reverse complement strand
GTATGATCTGATTGGGTTAATAAATCTTAAAGAAAATACACTTTAAACCATATGATTACTTCAAACATTCTTCCTTTGAGTAGTGTAATTCTGTTATTCCATGTAACAAGGAACAAACCTAACACGAACACCTGTCCCCCAAATACGGTCCACCGCAGACCACCACAAAAAAGAGGGGAACACAGCCCTAAACCCTAAAAAATTCACGGAATAAACAGCCACGGCAACAACCCACATAAAAACAAGTAACCCGCCACAAACTGAGCAATAAACAGATATATCAAACCCCCGCCTACAAATCAGGTAACAATGAACCCCGACAAGTTCTACTCCAAACTCGGCGCAAGCTTCAAACCCGGCGTACTCACCACCGTGGTGCTCGCCGCAGAGGAACTCAAACGACAAGGAAAAAGAATCGTAGGGCTCACGGGAGGCATGTACGACGAACCCAGCTTCCCGTGGAAGGAAGTAAAGGACGCCATCGACGAGGCCACGGAGACCGACTGGCGCATAATGCTCCAGTACGGCAGCACGGCGGGACTCCACCCCCTCAGGGAACAGCTCGCCGCGTGGATGAAGGGCCACGGCATAGAGGCCGACCCGTACAGGGAGATAATGATCACCACGGGCAGCCAAGAGGCCCTCGACCTAGTCACCCGCGTCTTCCTAGACAAGGGCGACGTCGTCATAGTGGGCGCCCCCACCTACCTCTCCGCCCTCGGAGCCTTCAGGACCGTAGACCCCGAAATAAGGACCGCCAAGCTGGACCGAGACGGGATGGACCCGGACGACCTTGAGAAGGTCATCAAGCAGGTCAAGGCCGAGGGGAAGACACTCAAGCTCCTCTACATAATACCAAGCTTCCAGAACCCCACCAGCACGGTGATCCCCATGGAGAGACGGAGGCGGATACTTGAGCTCGCCGAGAAGTACGACTTCCTCATCCTGGAGGACAACCCCTACGGCTACATCAGCTTCGAGGGCCCCATGCCCACGCCGCTGAAGGGCCTCGACGAGACGGGCCGCGTCATGTACACCAGCACCTTCAGCAAGATAGTGTCCCCCGGCATGAGGATCGGGTGGCTCGTCGCCCACCGCGAGTTCATCGCCAAGATGGTGGAGGCCAAGAGCAACATAAGCATAAGCACCGCCCTCCCCAGCCAGTGGGTCGCCGCCAAGCTCTTCGAGAAAGGCGTCGTCGACAAGCAGATAACGAAGATGGTCAAGGTCTACAGGAAGAAACGGGACGTCATGCTGGAGGCCATGGACGCCAGCTTCCCCAAGGAGGCCAAGTGGAACCACCCCAAGGGAGGACTGTTCCTATGGGTCACGCTGCCGGAGCACGTCGACGCCACCGAGATGCTCATGGAGGCCGTCCAGAGAGGCGTCGCGTACATCCCGGGAAGCAACTTCTACACCACGGACACCCACAACCACATGCGGCTCAACTACAGCCACCCGAGCATCCCAGACATAGCCGAGGGCATCCAGATCCTCGGGTCGCTCCTCAAGGAGAAGATGTAGACTCATCACCCCTCGCGAATATATGTATCAATCTTCCTTTTCTCAAACCTATAATGCTTATAACATTTCTAGCCTGAGAAGCATCTGCCTTGAGCCCGAGAAGATCAAGCTTCCAGATAGCTATAGACGTCCTCTCAGTCATACAACAGGGAGAGTCGAGGCCAACTAGGATCATGTACGCCTCAAACCTCTCATGGAACACCCTGAAGAGCACCATCGACCTCCTGGTCAACAAGGGGTACGCCGACGAGGCAAGCGACATACGGGGGAGAGGGAAGCAGTACCACATCACCCGCTCTGGCACGAACGTGCTCAAGTACTACGACAGACTAGAGGAACTGGTAAACCTGGAGGTACGGGCATAGCAAACACCCAGTTTTATCTACCGGAAACACGGATCGAGCCCAATTCTCCAGGCTTCATGTAACCGTAAACACGCGGCACCAGCCTAACGACTGTGAGGCTCGGGTCACCAGACCCAGTCCACAGCTTCTTCACGAACCCGAGTCCATCGAGTAACGCGCTTCGCATCTTCTCGTCCTCGACAAGTTCTGCCACGCACTCAACCCGCACGTAGCCTTTGCCTTCGTCTTCTCTGAGAGGAAGAATGAACTCGACCAATTGGTTTGAAGTCATCTGGCTCACCTTATCCGAGCAGGTTTCGGTTGCGAAATAAGACTCGCCTCCCCAGCGCACAACGGTCATCGGCCGAAGCCTAGGCTTACCTTGATCCACCGTCGCCGGCGTGACATGGTTGATGGCTCCAAACACATCGAGAATCTCCTCACGAAGCCCAGACATGGTGGAGCGTAACGCCCCTGAAAACGAAGGATTTTCCCATGATACAACAAGTCTTATCCCCTCCAGTTCGGTTCCTTTATCCACCCTCAGAGGACAGCCCATGACGCTTACGGAAAGAGAGAAGC
>CAZQOX010000254.1:0-2459 GCA_964594895.1 uncultured Candidatus Bathyarchaeia archaeon | reverse complement strand
GGTGTGTGTGGGCCAGGTTGGACGCGTGCTGCCTGATGGCTTCCTCTCCGGGCCTAGAGAGGAGGACTAGGAGGTCGCCCGTGTTGCGGGCGTGCATCGACTCTGTGTCGAGGAAGCTACTGCTCTGGGCCTCAGACCATGTCTTGCCGAGGCGGTCCGCGTAGACTATCTTGAGTATGGGCTGCCCCGTCTCCCGGCGGAGCCATGAGGCCTCCTCCCGCCATATCCTCTGGCTCATCTTTATGTCGCCCGGGTCCAGGCCTAGGTTCACGGGCGTCTCCTCTTCGGGCAGCGTGGTGGCTATCCTTAGTAGACGACGCTGCTCCTCGGCCGTCACCCCGTACTGGTGATCGAACCCGGTTACCCTGTTCACGCTCTCGCCGCTCGGCGGCAGGAACAGGACGCCCCTCTGGCTGGTTATGAAGATGGCACGCAGGGGGCCGACTATGAGCGCCGGGACGATGGGGGATATGTTCTCTCCCAGCTCGAAGAACACCGTGTCGCCTCGTCTGAATCCGCCGGTTATCTCGTCTAGCCCAGGGTTCCCTGTGTGGTAGTGTCCGTCGTGGTCGGGGGTCGGCTGATACCTTTTAGGGTGTTCGACTGGCTTGTTCCTGAACATAGGTAGCACGCGGAAGCCCCTGTGGAGGGTGAAGGCGTGGAGAGGCCTCTCTATGAGGGTGCCTCTCATCTTGATTATCTCCAGCTCCCTGAAGACGCCGCCGTTCAGGATTTCTCTCCTTAGCGCTATGATGCCGTCTGCCACGAACTCCTCCACGCCGAGGCCGATCTTCTTGGAGCCCGTGGGCATCTCGGTGACGAGCAGCGTGGTGCAGTGGATATGGGCCAGTATCTTGCTTAGGATGTGTAGCGTGACGCGGGCGTCTATGGTCTCTGTGAAGGCGTTGCTCAGCGCGGTGAAGCTGTCTATCACCAGCCTCTTGGCGTGGGTCTCCTCTATGTGGCTCGTTATCATCTCGACCAGCACGTCGAGGCCCGCCTCCTTCACCGTGACCAGGTCCATCACCTCGAGCCGGCTCCACGTGTCCTCAGCCGTGAGGTCCCTGCCCACCCTGGACATGTACTCGAGGAAGCTTTGTCTTCCCTCGCTGAGGCTCACGTATAGGCAGTTCTCTCCCTGTGAGGCTCCCCTGTAGAGGAACTCGCCGCTCAGCAGGGTCTTCCCTGTGCCGGGTTTGCCTGCTATGAGGGTCATGCTCCCCAGGGGGAGGCCGCCTTGTAGTGCCTCGTCGAGGCATCTTACCCCGGTCTCTACTCTATGGTTGCTCATCTTTCAGTGCTCCTGGGTTCGACCTGAGCTCACGGTAGAGCGACTTGGATATGGCTCGTTTGATGAACTCCGCGCTGCTTCCCATGGACTCCTTGAGCACGTCGATGACCTTGCCGTACCTGAGTGGGCTGGTTTTCTCCGGTATTCTCTGTTCCACAAGCGCCGCCCCTGCTCTCCCTAGGCACTTCTCGAGGATGTCTTGGGTTATCCTATCGAGGAGCGCCGAGCCTTTTTCGAGTCTCGTGAAGAGTATATGGTCCTTGGAGGATATCTTCTCTGTGAAGCTGTGTTCGTTGAGGCTGATCAGTTCATCGAGTTGGCACGCGCATATGTGTAGGTTTGTCTGGGTGATCCGAGGCTCCCCGTTGCCGGGTACCTGTATTAAGAGGATCTCTGAGCCGTTCTCTATCTGGTTCAGAATCTCTTGGAGGCTGTTGTATTGTGACTGGAGGGACAACGGGTGCCTCCTAGAGGTTTAGCGCTTTAAGGAGGATCTCCTTGTGGCCGTTTACCAGTAGGAGGCAGATGAGGTTCAGGAGCTCCTTGTCCTCTGTGAACATCGCGGAATCGAAGGGTTTCTCGGATCCCCTGGGCGCCAGCTTTGCGAGTATGAACCGCTTGTTGTCGCTGTTGATGAACATGATGGGCGTGTTGACACCCACCTTCTTGACTTGGTAGATGTAGCTGAGCTCTCTGGCTAGGGGGTTAACACGTGGGTCGAGGGGGCTGTAGAGCTTTATCTCGACACCGTTCTCCAGCATCTCGTCGAGGAGCCTGTGGGCGGCGTTGAAAAGTATCTCGAGTCCGTCCTCGGTCGTTACGATGGTGAGCGATACATCGCTCTGTCGGATGATCTCGTTGCACTTGCCTTTGATGTCAAGGTCTTGGTCGAGGACCCAGACTAGCTTCTTCTTTGGCCCTATGTCTTCCTGGTGTTTCTCGTGTATGTTTTCCAGATACTTGATGATGGAATCGAAGTCTGTGGCCTTCTCTTTCGTTATGTTGAGTATTGTGTTGAAGGATTCTCCTGGGTGGCTTGGGGCGAACTGCTTTGGGGTTCCCGGTATCTCGACCACTAGCCCGTAGTCTATGAGTTTCTTTAGTGTGCCGTACACCTTGGTTCTGGGTACGTCGCAGTTGAGGCTTAGTTTTCTGGCTCCGGCTGTGC
>CAZQOX010000253.1:0-2460 GCA_964594895.1 uncultured Candidatus Bathyarchaeia archaeon | reverse complement strand
GCAAGACCTACTTCTACGCGAGCATATTCTTCCCGCCGGACGTCAAGGAGGACGTTTTCAGGCTCTACAGCTTCGTGCGTAAGGCCGACGACTACGTGGACTGCGTCCCCCAGCAAAAACAAGAGTTCTACGGTTTCAGGGACACGTACCTGAGATCGCTCCGCGGCGAGGAGACCGGCAACCCGATCATCGACGGCTTCAGGGCGCTCATGGTGAAACGGGAGTTCGAGCCGAACTGGGTCGAGGCTTTCCTCGACAGCATGGAGGCCGACCTCTACATCAAGAGCTACGAGACCATAGAGAAGCTCAAGACCTACCTCTACGGCTCGGCTGAGGTGGTGGGCCTCATGATGGCCAAGATTCTCGGGCTCGACCCCGGGTCACACGTCTCCGCCAGGCACCTGGGGAGCGCCATGCAGTACGTCAACTTCATCCGGGACATCAACGAGGACCTCTGGCTGGGGCGCAACTACTTCCCGAGGAGCGAGTACACCGAGAACGGTTTGACGAGCCTGGAGCCCAGCCACGCCTCCAGGAACCCGGAGGGGTTCACGAGTTTCATCCGGACCCAGCTCTCCCGCTACTTCCGCTGGCAGGAGATAGCCGAGGAGGGTTTCAGCTACATACCCAAGCGGTACCTGATCCCCATCAAAACCGCCAGCGAGATGTACAAGTGGACGGCGCGTGTGATCCACAGGGACCCCTTCATCGTCTACGAGAGGAAGGTGAAGCCCAGCGTCACCAGGATCGTCGGCACCATAGGCTACAACACGTTGTTCGCGTGACGATATGACTCTCCTGGAATACGTGGGGCTCGCCTACAGGGTGAGCAGGCCCCGCTTCTGGTTCTACCTCCTTGGGCCCTACACGGTGGGCTGCATATGGGGCGCCGACAGGTACCTGGACCTCCTCAAACCGTGGTTCTTCGTATACTTCTTTTTCTTCATGTTTCCGGCGAACGTGCTTCTCTACGGCGTCAACGACCTCTGGGACCATGAGACCGATGAGCTGAACCCCAAGAAGGAGGGGAAGGAGCACCGCGTGAAGCAGGGGGAACGGGAGACGCTGAGGAGGCTGGTCTGGGCTGCGGTCGGGCTGGGTCTGTCGTTGACGGTTTTTCAGAGGGGCTTAGTCGAGCGGCTGATCTTCCTGGGCTTCATCTCTCTCAGCTACTTTTACAGCGCCGGGCCCATACGGTTCAAGCAGAGGCCGCTTCTGGACTCGGCGTCAAACATGCTCTACGCGTTGCCCGGCGTCTTCTCCTACTACCTGGCGTCGGGTACGCTGCCGCCCACACCCGTGTTGGCGGCCGCCTTCATGCATACCTTCAGCATGCACCTCTTCTCGGCCGTACCCGACATAGCCTACGACACGGAGACGGGGATATGGACCACGGCGGTCGTGCTTGGTAGACGGTCGTCGCTGGTTCTCTGCCTTTTTTTGTGGTCGGGGCTGGCCACGTTGGCCCTTCAACTAGGTCAAGGGAGCCCTTTGAGCCTACTTCCTTTGACTTATCCGCTGATGACAGCCGCGCTCCTGGTCTTGGACAAGGCCGTTGACTCGGTGTACTGGTTCTACCCGTACATCAACGTGGGCTTTGGCTGTCTGCTCTTCCTGTCCAGGGCAGTCGTCACGCCCTGGGGCTAGCATAAGCGGTCTGTGGAGCTGCTAAAGTATGCTAACAGTAAAAAAGACGTAGGCTTATACCCATTTGATCGACATGCCTGAGTTTGGAGACCCGTTCAGCGGCTTGGCCGCCGACAGGAAGTTGACCCACGAGGAGCTCGTGAGAGCTATTAGGTTCATGGTCTCGGCGGAGTACGAGGCCATACAGCTTTACATGCAGCTAGCCGAGTCCACGGACCACGAGCTAGCGAAGAAGGTGCTCGTGGACATAGCGGACGAGGAGAGGGTGCACGCAGGAGAGTTCCTGAGGCTCCTCTACGAGCTGGCCCCCGACGAGAAGGGTTTCTACATTAAAGGCTTCGAGGAAGTAGAGGAACTCATAAAGGAGTAGCATCCTCTTTTTCTTTCACGATTCAACCATTTCATCTGCATGAGGGGCGCAGAGGATCAGCGAGTCAGGCTTCTCAACGACAGACTGACCCGGAGCGGTGAGTACGTCCTCTACTGGAACGCCGCACAGAGGGAGATGGTGGAGACGGGTAAGATGCACGGCTACACGCGCATGTACTGGGGCAAGAAGATAATCGAGTGGACCGAGACCCCGGAGGACGCTTACAGGATAGCCCATTACCTGAACAACAGGTACGAGCGAGCGGCCCATATTCAATAAGATAAGGTACATGAACGACCGTGGCTTGGAGCGCAAGTTTGACATGAGGCTCTACTTGGAGCAGAGGCGGCAGCCTTGAAGGCTCTGTGGACGCCCCGTGCCCACAGGTTCACCCTTATCGTATGGATTTAGAGAAAATAAGGGAAAAAGATAGGCTTCACAGT
>CAZQOX010000252.1:0-2472 GCA_964594895.1 uncultured Candidatus Bathyarchaeia archaeon | reverse complement strand
CGTGGGCGTCCCAGTTGATGCAGTCCACGGGGTACTTCTTGAACCAGCCGTCCTCCATGAGGTTCTTGTCCTGTGGGGTCCCCATGGGTGTGCTGCAGATGTGCATGAACTTGATGGGGCAGTCCACGGCGTCCAGCACCCGTCTGTCGTAGCCTAGGGCGTACTCCTCCAGCTGCTCCTTGGACAGCTCCCGCCAGACCCGGCCGCCGCCGCCGATGCCGTAGAATATGCCTGCGGCTCCGGCGTCCACGCATGCCTTGGCGAACTCGACGGTGGTCTCCGTGATGGTCTCCATGCCTTCCTTCAGGGCGCCGGGGCTGCTCTCCATGTCCTCAATCACCCGCTCCGGGGTGCCGACGCCGTTCATGGCCTGGATGATGGGGCTCGGGATGGTGTAGATGAAGGGCATCCTGCGCAGGTCGCGTGCCAGCACCTCGTTGCAGCGCACGTACTCGCGGAGCTCCTTCCCGGGGTCGAGGACCCAGAGCTTCTCCCAGTCGCCTGGCTCCTTGACCGTGGTGCTCAGGGTGGGGGCCTCCTCCTCGTTGTCCCTGAAGTCGAACCCGCTGCCCCACTTCATCGCCATGAACCTGTAGTAGGGCGTCACCTTGAGCATGTCCATCTTGTAGTCGAGCTCGCGCAGCAGCGCCATGTGGGCCTTTGCCGACTCCTCGCCGCTGCGGGTGGCCAGCTCCCAGCTGTAGTGGTCCAGCCAGTTCACGGCTGGGAAGTGGCCCCAGATGCTCCACGGCACCCTGTCGGGCACCTCGCGGCGCATTACGGCCATTACCCTCTCGTAGCGTTCCGATTCCAACGTGATCACACAATATTCCCGCGCCGCGGATATAGCGGTTGCCTCGAGGGCCGGTGTCGCCGCGGCGCCCGACCAAGTCGCGGCGCCCCCTTCAGGGGGCGGCCGTCTACCTGCCTCGCCTGTACATGTACGCGGCCGCGGCTGCCGCCGCGACGGCTACCGCCGCCAACGCTATCCGCAGCGCGCCGCTGGGCTGCTGCGGCTCCATCTCGACCCTGACGGGGGTCTCGGTGAGGAGGCCCAGCTCATACGCCGCGCCCCCTACCCGGAGGGTGACCGACTCGGTGAGGTTGTTGGCGTCGCTCAGGTAGGGGCCGCCGGGCTCTGGGTCCTCGATGACCTCGTAGAGCCTCCGGTACGTGAGGGTGAGCACCGTCTCCCCGGCGGCGTCCGTCTCCCCCTCCCGTATCGTCTGGCCGCCTCTGGCTAGCATCCACGGCTGGCTCTCCACGGGTTTTCCCTCCTTCGTGACCGATACCTTGTAGACCCGTGTGACCTCTGTGAACCCCTGCTCGGTCCCCTGGGCGAGGGTGCAGTTCTCGCCGAAGCTGAGGCCCCCCGTGAGGACGGTCGGGGGCGCCTCGAAGGGGCCGGCGTTGAGGGTGACGCTCTCCAGCACCGTGGAGCCCTGGAACTGGTAGGGGCTCGGGCCCCATGGGCCCAGGGATAGGCGGTCCACCCTGGTGTCTACCAGCTCTACGTTGCTGGCGCTGCCCGGGTACGCGTACTCCAGGCTGAGGGTGCCGACGTGGCTGTCATGGGTCTTGAGGTTGAGGCCCGTGGTCATGAGTGATTGAACGGTGCCGGCGTCGACGCCTCTCAGCTGGACGTTGAAGTCGCCCTCCCTCAGGGTCAACGAGTCTACCCCGGTGTCGGTTACGTCGGCCCACGCGCCCTGGAGCAGGTAGAGTACGGAGACCTGGGAGCCGGTGACCGAGACTTGGGACTGGCCCCACGTCATGACGATGTTTAGCGTCGTGTTCTCGGCCTTCAGTGTGCAGCCTGTGAGGTCTAGGCTCGGCGGCGCCTCTATCCTGGATTGAGTCAGCGTGAACGGGTGGGCGGCGGCTCCCTCGGTCAACAGGTGGCCCGGCTTGAACTCCGTGTGCAGCCCCGTGAGGCTGCCGTTGATTTGCAGGCGGTTACCCGTGTAGATGAGTGTAGTCTTGAGTATGGTGGAGCCTGTCACGTTCGTGGCTTCGGTGGACATGGTGGAGAAGTCGCCGATGGTGGAGTCGGTGACGGCGGCGGAGGCGTTGTCGGTGAGCCTCAGGTACCCTATCCAGGAGTCCGCAGCTGTGAGCCTGGAGCCTTCGCTGAGCCCGAGCCCGTGGGTGTAGAGGGTCCTGTTGAGTCTCTGGTACTCGTGGAAGATGTGGGTGCCTTCGAGGCGGGCGGCGGAGTTTTCGGTGAGCCGTATCCCGCCCTGTGCGCTCCAGGTTATGTTTGAGTCGATGACCGTTAGACTGCTTCTCCCGCGGAGCACGTAGGTTTGTGTGGTATCGGGCACCTCGGCGAGGACCAGTGTGGAGTTCACCAGCGTGAGCGACGCGTCGTCCTCCAGGACGAGGCTTCCCTCCACGGTTAGGAACGTGTTCACTATTGTTCTGTTCATGGAGCCCGTCAGGACCAAGTCTCCCTCGACGAGGAGGGTGCCT
>CAZQOX010000251.1:0-2476 GCA_964594895.1 uncultured Candidatus Bathyarchaeia archaeon | reverse complement strand
AGCAGCCCGCAGACGAGCCCCTTCTTCTTCGCGTCGATTATCTCGTCGTGGCTGGTCACCGCGACGATCCCGTCGTTGGCCTCTATCTCCGAGTAGAACTTGTCCACCAGCTGGAGCGCCACCAGCGTGGCCTCCGGCACGAAGGCCCGCGTACCCGTGTACACCGCGAAGGTCTGGCACGTGACGCCGCCCTCGATCATCCTCGGCAGATCGATGTGTCCTCTGTCCGCCCTCTCCCCGAGCCTACGGGGTGGAGGCATCCCGTAGGGATTCATCACGAACTGCATCAATGTGTCACAGTGGGTGTCGATCACCACAGCCTCCCTGTGGAGCCTCATGGCCCTCTCCTCCTGGGCCTTAGATAACTCGATCATGGGTATCGGTGTGTATTGGCTCTACAATCGTTTTACACTTTCCCCTGGGGGGTACAAGGATTTAGTCAAACTTTAAAAATGAGGCGGGGCTGAGGTATTAGAGTTCGAGGCCCATAGATGCTCATCCGCGAGGTAATACTAGAGAACTTCATGTCCTACGAGTACGCCCGCGTACCCCTCAAGCGGGGGGTCAACGTGGTCTGCGGGCCCAACGGCTCGGGGAAGTCCAGCCTGCTCCTCGGGATATGCGTCGCCCTCGGCGACACCTACACGGAGCGATCCAAGAGGCTCAGCGACCTCATCCGATGGGACGCCGAGTCCGCGAGGGTCACACTCATCCTCGACAACGCCGTCCAGGAGAACGGGTACAGGCCCGTCCCCCAGTACAACATGGACGAGATCACCCTCACCAGGACCCTCCGCAGGGACGGGAAGTACGGGTTCAGGCTCAACCAGCGCAACGTCTCCAAGGCCGAGGTCGTGGACCTGCTCAGGAGCTTCGGGTTCGACCCCAACAACATGCTCATCATCATGCACCAGGCGATGCCCACCCGGTTCGCCAACATAAGCCCCCAGGAGCGCCTCAAGACCCTTGAGGAGGCCGTGGGCTTCGAGAGCTTCAGGCGGGACGTCGTGGAGGCCAAGTCCAAGCTCAGCGGCATCCTCAGCGAGGAGGAGAGCCTCAACCAGCTCCTCAACCAGGCCCGGGAGACCCTGGCGTACTGGAGGGAGCAGAACGAGAGGCTGCAGGAGAAGAGGCAGCTCCAGAAGCGTCAGACCTTCCTGCAGCAGGAGATGGCGTGGAGCAGGGTGCTCGCCCTGGAGGCGGCGGTGAAGCGGCTGCAGGACGAGCTGGCTGAGACCGAGAGGGACCTCTCCTCGGCGGAGGAGGAGATGGAGAGGAACACCCAGCGGATCGTCGACGCCGAGTCCATGCTCGGCATCATGAGAAAGCAGTGGAACGACCTCATCGAGAAACGCATCGAGAGCGAGCGCCTCGTCGGGATCAGCGAGCACGGCATAAACGCCTCCAAGGACCAGCTGACCCAGGTGGAGCGCATCATCAAGAGCTCACGGGCTCAGAGGCGGCGCTTCGAGTCCACCATAAAGACCCTGCTCGAAAAGGCTCAGAGCGGCCCCACCACCCTCGACGACTACTTCAGCCTCTTCACCGAGATCGAGGAGACCCAGACAGAGACCTACGATAACCTCAGCAACGAGTTCCTTGAGCAGAGGAACACGCTGCAGACGGAGATCAGCTCCTATACGGGGAGGCTCACCGAGGCCGAGCAGGAGGCAGGCAGGCTCGCCCGGGAGATGGAGGCGATCAGGAAGAGGATAGACGACACCAACGACCAGTACATCGAGGGACGGATACAGCTGGCGCTCCTCAAGGACCGCCGAGGCAGGCTCAGGCGGAGGACGGAGCAGGTGAAGGCAGAGATCGACCGCACCACCCGGGACCTCAGGGACGCCGAGGCCGAGGCACTCATCCGCGGCCCGAGGATAGAGACCGGCCGCAGCGGCGAAGACATACTCAACGAGATAAGGCGCACCCAGGGCATACTCATGGGCATGGCGGACGTCCCCGATGAGGCCGAGGACATGTACGAGACCTACAACGAGACCTTCCGGGAGATACAGCGGCGCATCGAGGAGGTCAAGGAGAGCCGCCGCCAGGTCCTGGAGGAGATAGAGAAGCGGAACAGGAAGTGGCGGGAAGTCACGGAGAACCTCCTGGAGGAGGTTAACGTCCGATACAAGAGGCTCCTCGCCAAGCTCCAGGCCGTAGGCGAGACACGGCTCGTCAACAGCCACGACATCGAGGACGCCGGCCTCGAGATAATCGTCGGCTTCAACGGCGCCGCGCCGCAGCGGCTCGACCCGTACACCCACAGCGGAGGCGAGCGCAGCAGCTCGGTCATGGCGTTCCTCCTGGCGCTGCAGCAGAACGTCCTAAGCCCCTTCAGGGCCGTGGACGAGTTCGACCTCCACATGGACCCCCAGAACAAGGAGGCCGTCAGCGAGTTCATAGTCTCCACCATGGAGGGCACGGACGACCAGTACATGGCCATCACCCCCAGCCAGATCACCTTCAAGGG
>CAZQOX010000250.1:0-2485 GCA_964594895.1 uncultured Candidatus Bathyarchaeia archaeon | reverse complement strand
GCTCAGCTTTTCCCTCAGCCCGAGTGAGCCGTCCATCGTGTAGAAGGTGTTGTAGTCATCCACCAGGCCGGGGACGGTCTCGGGGGCGAGCCTCGCGCCCGTGGCTATCAGCAGGTAGTCGTAGGTGTACTCCTTGCCGCTCTTCACGGACACCTTCCGGTTCCCCAGATCCACGTTGGTGACCTCGCCGTCTTCCCCGTAGAAGGCGTTAGCCCTGGGGCTTATGACCTTCTTCAACGGCCGCGTTATGTCCTCGGGGGCTAGGAGGTGGAAGGGTATGAACGTGTAACCGGCTGGGTTGTAGGCCGTGTCGCTCTTGTCCAGGACAGTCACGCCGTAATTGCCCTCGGCGATCTCTCTTCTGAGCTCCCTCGTCACCTTGTTCGCCACTATGGAGCCGGCGGCGCCGGCCCCAAGTATCAACAGATTTTTTTTCGCCATCATAACCACGCGTCAATGAAACAATGTTTCATGTCCCACTCAATTTATGCTATAAACATAAATAATTTACCCCTCGGGGCGGACGAACATCCCCCTGAAAAAGGCTTAGATACCACGAACAATTCGATATATTGAACCCATTTGGAGTACGACGACCTCGACAAGAAGATACTGGAAATCCTGTCCCTGAACAGCAGGAAAAGCGTCAGGGATATCTCCAAGATGATAGACTCGAGCCCGGCGACCGTCTCCCGCAGGATACGGAGGCTCGAGGAGAAGGGGATAATCAAGGGGTACGTCAGCATCATCGAGGACGAGGAGCTGGGCTACGACTGCCGCGCCCTCCTGCTCATCAAGGTCGGCGGCAACTCCGACCCGGAGAAGATCATCGAGGAGATGAAGGACAACGAGAGGATATGCAACCTGTACAAGACCGTGGGGAACTACGACATCATCTCCACCGCGACCTGCCCCAAGCTGGAAGGCCTCTCCGAGTTCATCGACGGGCTCAGGAAGATAGATGGGGTAGCGTGGATAGACTCCGTGCTGATAACGTCGAGGGAGAAGGTCCTGAAGAAAGTCCTCACGAAATAAACTGTACTGACTTACTCGTCTATCCTGAGGTAGTCGTTCGCCCTGAGCCAGTGCGCCTGGTTCTGTGTGTACCTGAAGATGATGTCTCCCTTCTCGTCCGCCTGGAACTCCCATGGGCTGATAAGCACAACGTCGCCCTCACGCACCCATCGTCGCTTCTTCATCTTGCCCCTGACGCGGCAGATACGGGTCTCGCCGTCCTGACACTTCACGCTCATACGAGTTTGACCAAAGTTCTTGACAACAATCCCCAGGAGGTCATACCTGTTGGGGAGCTTCATGTTCCTTTGGAGGTCTCCTTCGTTCTTAACTAGTCTCTTACCCACTGTGACGCAAATCCACCCATGGTAATGCGTGGCGCCTTTTAAATACCTCGTTAACCCGCTCTTCCCCTAGTTTTACATGTTTTTTAATCGTTTATAAAGAATTTTTATTAAAACGGTGTTTATTCTACTTGTTTCACATTGTCATCTCTCGATATGTTCTATGTTTTACGAAAATTTTCGAGTTTTTTCATTCATCATTCGGGTCCATGAGAATAACCTCGCGACGGCGCCGATGAGAATATTGCCATAGCCGAGACAATGTGAAGCCAAGCAAGCGGGAAGCGCCGCTACGGCTTATAGGCGACGCACTCGATCTCCACGAGCATCTTGGGCGACACCAGCTCGCCGACCACCGTTGTCCTGGCCGGGTGATCCCCCGTGAAGACGGAGCCGTAGACCTTATTCATCTCCCTGAAGTCCTCAGCCCTAGCCAGGAACACGTTTACCTTGACCACGTCCTCGAACCCGGCTTCGAACGCCTTCAGTGCATCCCCTAGGCCCTCGAAGCACTGCCTGGTCTGGGCCTCTATGCCCTCCAGCTCCTCGCCGTCAGGTCCCCTGTAGCCGGCGTGGCCGGACGTGTAGACGAAGTCACCCGCCTTGACGGAGGTGGATATCGGGAAGCTTCCCAGTCCTTTACGCTTGTACACCTTCTTCATTTGAATCACGTGGACGTAGAGCCTTGAGGAGTGAAAACTCTTTCTTATTTCTCTGTAGCCTGAGGGAACATACGTCGGTAGACCTGGACCAGTTCACGAGGTAAGAGAGTTGACCCAGTGTTCGATGTCAGTTCTGATCAAGCTTCTTTCCATCGATCAAAGGGGATCGACGTGTATGACGGTCTGGAGGTGATCACTATTTGAGTCGCCCTTCCTTGGAGAGGAACAGAAAACAGATGGAGCCATTCATCGAACATCAGTCAAGGAAGCCTGTTCCACAGTGGAGACGAAGGTTTTTGTGAGGAAGATAGATGGGTCACTTTTAGTGGCGGTCCTGCTCCTCCTGGTGGTCGGGTTGTATACGTTCAACCAGTTGTTCACGTCGGCGGATAGGGACTACGTCGAGATAATGGAGTACCAGGGGACGCGTCTATCCTCCATCGCCGACTTCAGGGAGAACAGCAT
>CAZQOX010000249.1:0-2486 GCA_964594895.1 uncultured Candidatus Bathyarchaeia archaeon | reverse complement strand
TCTCCATCATCCTGCCGCTGTCCGGGTTGTCCTCGTCGTAGTCCGCGACGAGGCCCTGCGCTATAAGGAAGTCCTGGCGTATGCGGAGGCTGCCGAGGCTCACATGGCCCTTGACGATCTCCCCCGTCCTCGGGTCCGTCACGGCATTTCCGTAGCTCCAGCCTCTGGAGCTTCGGTGGACCCAGTTGATCATGTTGTACCTTACATCCATGGGATCTGCGTCCATCGGGAGGAGCTCCACCTTGAAGGCGCCCCTGTAGCCGGCCGCCTCGAAGGCCTGGTCCCACCACGACGCGCCCTCTACGACAGCGGACCTGATGGGCTCAGGGATCGCCCTGTCGACGTAGTACACGATGGGCTCCACCGGCTCGCTGACCTTCGCCGCCGGGTCCTTCTTTTTCAGGCGGTGTCTGCATATGAACCGCTTCTCGATACTCTCGTCCACGGGGGACGCGTAGTCCTTGTACGTTATGCCAAAATAGCTTGCTCGGGGGTCGTACTTCCTCGGTTTATAGCCTTCCTCGGGGAGCTCTATGAGGCTGTGGTGCTGGCGCACCGTCACTATCGTAGGGTCCGGTGAGACCGATTTCACCCATTCGCCGGGGTTCTCGCCCACATAGGTCAGGGTGGCCTCGAACTCCGTGTTCTTGGGGAAGTTCCTCGTACGCAGCAGATATACTGCGGATCTGGACTCGTCGAGCTCGTAGTCGCCCTGTTCCTTCTCCTTGAGCCGGTTCGTCACCCGTTCGGCGTCTCTGAGGAGGAAGCCCGTGGCGTCCACGAGGACCCGTCCCTCCTCCTCAGCCTCCACCTTGAAGCCCCACTGGACGCTCTGGGCGAAAGCCTCCTCCACCGCCTTGGCCTCGTAGGGATCGTCGTTTAGGGCCCTGAACCCGTAGTTCACCTGTGTGAGCAGCACCTTCGGTCCGACCCTCCGGAACTTCACCACGGCGCTTGTGCCGAGCTGGTTCCTGTCTAGGCCGATGTCGTTGCTGCCGACCCCCGCCGTGAGGCTGTTCACGTAGAGGAATTCCTCATCGAACCTGTCTAACTCCAACCATATCCTACCCATCCGTTCATCCCAGTAGTAAGTATAGTAGCCGGGGCTGATCTGCATTCCCTCGACTTTCTCGGATATTGTCGGAAGTTCGGCTCCTTCCTTCTCCTCTCCCATCTCGATCATACTCTGGATGGAATGAACTGAGTCTCGTAAAGTTAAATAAGCATCGAGAACGTTCTAAGAAGCCCCTCTATCTACGGGACTTACCCAGCACGATGCTCACGGCCGTGCTGTGGCTGCACCTGCCATTGACACGAAACCCGGGGCATGTGCATGAGAAGCCTCCGTCAGGCGTCTGCACCACGTTGTACGTCCCGTGGTCGCCTATTACGTTGAACCTCTCTCCGTCTAGGCGCTCCACCCTGCCGTTCCTGACCAGCTTCATGGCCTTCGCCAGCACACGGTCATGGAAGGGCCTATAGCCTCTACGCATCCCACATTGAACAACGTGAACGGCATTTATTACTTTGTCAGTATCGGCTTCCTAGAGTATCTTCTCGAGGCTCCTCGCCTCCTCCTGGTGGACCCTGACTACTGCCTCAACGTACTCGCTTATCTGCATGAGCTCGTCATCGATGGCCACCTGGTTCTCGGTGATCCTCGACAGAAGGTTGATGAAGCCAAGCGTCTGGAGCTCACGGTTTATCTGTGTCAGCTGTACCAGCTTAGCCAGCACCTCCCTGGCCTGGGGGTCCTGGATCTCATCGATCTGCTGAAGTATGTCTGCGTATAACGAGTCGGCTTGGCTCTTCACCCAGGATAATTGGTTCGATGTTCTCGGCTTGGAGGGCATCTCATACCGTCACCCGTTATAAAATAAAAACCTTAGTGAGTTCACCCTCTCCACCGAAACAACGTCACGCCAGACTGCGTTCCATCTTCTAACATCAATCAATATAAAAAAAAGAAAATATGGTAATAAGAACGATAACCTATAGTAGCTTCAAAGCCTCGGGAGAGGTGTAGTACTTGCCGTCCGCGAAGAGGAGGGCCTCGTTGATCTTCAGCTCTTTGAGCACTGTGAAGAGCTTCCCCTCTTTGATCTTGGCTGCCTTCATCTCGCTGTAAGTCTTGGGCTCCTTGCAGTGGTTTAGTATTTTGACGAAGTCAATGTCTTCTAGCTGTTTCTTCAGTGTTTCGACGTCCATTCAGATCTCACCTATAAGGCTTAACAACATACATTAGCGTATATACAATATATACTTTGTGTGAGATAACGACAGAGGGGGTTTAACGTCTTGGATGCTCTCTATTCCCCATGATCAGTGTATTCATCCAATATATAGTTCAAAACCAAAAGAAGGGGATATTAACACAAACATGTAAAAACCACCTGCAGAACCCGACCCCAGAAAACGCTTATACCAAGTAACCGGATCTAAAACAGCTCTATTAAGTTAGGTGGTGGGACCGGTGAGATTCGAAC
>CAZQOX010000248.1:0-2492 GCA_964594895.1 uncultured Candidatus Bathyarchaeia archaeon | reverse complement strand
TGCGGTAGTTTTCTCTGCGCTTGAGCACCGTGGACCAGCTGAGCCCCGCCTGGACACCCTCCAGCAGTATGAACTCGTACAGCACGGTGTCGTCGTGGACGGGGACGCCCCACTCCTCGTCGTGGTAGGCCCTGGCTAGGGGGTCCCCTTCGCCCCAGCACCTTGTCTTCCCGTCACCAGCCATGGGTATATGGGCGCGGCTCAGGATTTAACTTGTGAGCCGCTACTCCTGCAGCGACTTCCTTATGGCCTCGGCCACCGTTTCCTTGTCCTCGACCTCGACCATCACCTTGCTGTAAGGGTGGTCTCTGAGGTTCAGGGTCACGACCTTGTCGCCGTCCTCCATATAGTAGAACACCATGCCGCTCTGGGTTCCGAAGCTGCCCATCCTGGGGTACTTGCAGCTAACCTTGGCGGTGGAGACGCTCTCAATGTTCTCCACGGGCAGGACGAAACCGTCTGTCATCCCCAGCAGGTCCTCGTGTTCCTTGAACCTTATCCTGACGACGTCGCCGGATACCTCTACGTCCTCCATACTCGTACATTTGTTGGTGGGTCGAATAAGTTTTATTAAGTTCCCATCTATGGCTGCCTAAAATAGAAGAATATTATAGATTAACTTAAAATCAGGGTTATTTTCTCATAAACCTGTTACTAGACCCATAAGTTTTATTAGCCTGTACCTGTGTACCCGTTCTGAGTGTTCGGAACCACATGAATGATATTCTGAACTCTGTTTTTTGTGGCTCTTGCCACGGCGAGGAGAGCTAAGTCTGTGGAAGAGCCGTCAGAGGACGACCAACAGAACGGCATAGACCGGGTCCAGAACAGCATAAGGAACGGCCTCGACGACATAGGCACCTACTTCCAGGTCACGGGAGCCCATAAGATCATACGCAGGTACTTCGCCATGAACGCCTTCGACGGCGCCATGACCAGCCTCGGCGTAGTCATCGGGGCCTACATCAGCCAGATCTATGACTCACGCACCGTCGTCGGCGTCATCATCACCAGCGGCATCGCCATGATGGTCTCGGGGTTCAGCGGCACCTACATGACGGAGCGCGCCGAGAGGAGCCACAGCCTCAACGAGCTGGAGGACGCCATGCTGATAAACCTGGACGACACGGTCTACGGCAGGGCCAGCAGGTTCATCTCGGTCTTCGCCGCCCTGGTCGACGGCTCCGCCCCGTTCATAGCCTCGATTCCCAGCCTGACACCCTTCCTCCTGGTGCCTGGGCTGATAGACATAGGCAGGGCCTTCATCGTCTCGATGGGCGCCAGCCTCTTGACCCTGTTCATATTGGGCGTCTACCTCGGCAGGATCAGCGGCGAGAACATACTGTACTCGGGGCTGAAGATGGTGGTCTCGGGCGCGGCGGTGGCTGTGATAGCGCTGCTCCTCAACGTCCACTAGAGGCTGTAGTAGTATCTGCCAGACTGTTTCTGCTCCCTGTCGAGCCTGCTGTCCGGCTTGTTGACGCGCGGCCGCTTGGTGTCCTGGTCGCGCCTGAAGGTGACCTCCATGTCCCTGAGGAAGCCGTTCATTCCGTCCTCGAGGCTCACCGGGTCCCCGGCGTGGCCGTAGACGCCCGCCTCCCCGGTGAACACCATGAGCCTGTCCGCGATGAAGTCCTGGGTGACTATGTCGTGCTCGACGACGAACGCGGTAACGGCCCGCATCTTGGTGATTCGCCTGATGGCGTGGGCCATCGCCAGCCGCTCCTCGACGTCCAGGTAGGCGCTGGGCTCGTCCAGCAGGTAGATGTCGGCGTCCCTGCTGAGGCACTCCGCGATGGCCACCCGCTGGAGCTCGCCGCCGCTGAGGATGCCGACGTCCCTGTCCAGGAATCGTTTCACGTTCAGAGGCTCCATGATCTCGGCCCTGTACCAGCTCTCGACGTACTTGGTTCCGGCGGCCTTCCTGAGCACGTCCTCGACGGTGCCCTCTGTGTCGCCGCTGATGTACTGGGGCTTGTAGCTCACGTTTATCGTCGGGTCGCTGACGCCTCCCTCCGTGGGCTCCTCGACGCCGGCGAGCATCTTCACGAACGTCGTCTTGCCGATGCCGTTCATCCCGAGGATGCCCACCACCTCCCCCATGGATATGCCGCCGGCCTCCACCTCCAGCCTGAACGCGCCGTAGTCCTTCACCAGCCTGGACCACGAGAGCAGGCTGTGGGTCCGTTCCTGCGCCTCGACGGGCGGCTTCTCGTGGAACACTATGGGTGTCCGCCTGAACCGGACGTTCTCGTCGGGGATGTAGCCTTTGATGTAGATGTTGATGCCCTCACGCACCACGTGGACGTTGGACACGATACCATAGACGTCGGGCTCGCCGTAGAGGATGAAGACGTCGTCGCTCATGTAGTCCAGAACTGCGAGGTCGTGTTCAGCCGTCACCACCATCCTGTCCTCCTGGGCCAGGTCCCTGATGATCCGCGCGGCCCGGGTCCGCTGGTAGATGTCCAGGAAGCTGCTGGGCTCGTCGA
>CAZQOX010000247.1:0-2498 GCA_964594895.1 uncultured Candidatus Bathyarchaeia archaeon | reverse complement strand
GTGGCCGGCGGCAACTTCCTCGTCATGGGGGAGACCGAGGCGGCGACCCTCGAGGCGTCGGAGAGGGCCATCGAGGCCATCCACACGGTGCCATGCGTCATCACGCCGTTCCCTGGCGGACTCTGCAGGAGCGGCAGCAAGGTGGGCTCCGCCTACGCGTTCCTCAGGGCATCCACCAACACGCCTTTCTGCCCAGCCATCAAGCACAGCCTGAAGGACAGCCAGGTACCCGAGGGAGTCAACTCTGTCCTAGAGATAGTGCTCAACGGCCTCGACGAGCCTTCGGTCAAGAAGGCGATGGGTGCCGGCATAGAGGCGGCCACCAAGGTGGAGGGCGTGAAGTGGATCACGGCCGTCAACTTCGGGGGCAGGCTGGGCAAGTACCAGCTTCGCCTCAAGGACTGCGTGGGAGGCGGCTAACATGAAGAAGCTGACACTGGTCCCCAAGGAGGTCACCGCGATACCCGTCGAGGCCGAGGTAATATCCCCGACCGCCGTGGCGGGCAGATCCCTCAGAGACGTTCAACGGCTCACCGTGTACCAGGGCAAGGTCAGGCTCACGCTGGCGGACCACTTCGACGTATCCGGCGAGGTGGCGGAGACCCCGGCCGAGCAGATGATCGTTGTGGACGGCGACGTCCCCCACGTCAAGTACATTGGCGCAGCCATGGACGCGGGGAGGCTCGTCGTCAAGGGAGACGCCGGGATGCACACGGGCTCCCAGATGGCGGGAGGCATGCTCACCGTCGAGGGAGGCGCAGCCGACTGGGCGGGAGCCGAGATGAAGGGCGGAGTGCTACGCATAGAAGGCGACGCGGGGCACCTGCTGGGCGCGGCTTACCGCGGCAGCAGCGAGGGAATGACCGGCGGCTGCATCGTGGTCGGCGGAGGCGTCGGCAGCGAGGCCGCGAGCTTCATGAGGCGCGGCATGATCGTCGTGAGGGGCGAAACAGGCCCGTTCACCGGCGTCCACATGAACGGCGGCGAGATACTCGTCTTCGGCAGAGCCGGGAAACGCCTCGGCGCCCAGGCCAAGGGCAACGGCGGGTTCATGGCGTGCTTCGGCGGAGTCGAGGAGCTGCTGCCCACCTACATATACGACACCACCTACACGCCCACGTTCATGAGCCTGTACCTCAGGCGGCTGACGGAGACGTTAAACGTCGACGAGGCTCTCCGGTACCTGGACAAGCCGCTCCGACGGTACAGGGGCGACCTTGCCGTCGGGGGCAACGCCGAGATACTCATCGCCGAGCCCTGAGTGAAGCCGTTTGAAGATAGGGATACTGGGAAACGACGGGAAGGAGTGGCACATCCAGAGGCTCCTCCGGGAGCTCCGTAGGCGGGGCGCCGAGGCCTACGTCTTCCCGGCTACCAGGCTCGTCTCACGGATAGCCGCGGAGCCCAAGGTCTCCGTCAAGGGCTACATGGTCGAGGACTACGACGCCGTGATAGTGCGCCGCATGCCCGGCGGCACAGCCGAGAGGGTGTTCTACAGGATGGACGCCCTCCACATGCTGGAGGAGTACGGCGTCTACGTCATCAACCCGGCGCTCAGCATAGAGAAGTCGGTTAACAAGTACTACACCTCCGCGCTGCTGGAGAAGGCCGGGATAACGTCTCCCCGCACGGTCGTCACGGAGAGCTTCACCGAGTCCATGAGGGCCTTCGAGGAGCTGGGGGGCGACGTCGTGGTGAAGCCGCTGTTCGGCTCCCTCGGCGCGGGGATCACGCGCCTCACCGACGCGGACATAGCGTACAGGGTCTTCAGGGCGCTGGAGTCCACCCAGAGCGTCTTCTACATACAGGAGTACATCCCCCACGGCAACGAGGACATCAGGGCGTTCGTCATCGGCGGCGAGGTCGTCGCCTCCATGAGGCGCGTCGCCTCTGGGTGGAAGACCAACATCTCGTCGGGGGCGGCGCCGGAGCCCTACGAGCCGTCCGGCGAAGAGGTAGAGACGAGCCTGAAGGCAGCCGAGACGCTGGGGCTGGGGTACACGGGTGTCGACCTGATGCGCTCCGAGGAGGAAGGGACGCTGTACACCCTCGAGGTGAACAGCACCCCCGGGTGGGAGGGGCTCCAGAAGGTGACGGCCATCGACATAGCCGAGAGGCTCGTCGACTACGTCTTCGAACAGCTCAGGTGAGGGGTCTCTTGAAGCCGAAGGACCGGGACATGGTCGAGACCCGCGACGGGCTGATGTTCGTCGTCGTGGGTTACCTCCACCCCCCAGGCAGGGTGACCGCGTACCTGAAGTACGTCCCCGCGGCTGAGGGGAAGTGGGGGAGGGGGGACACCCGCTACACCCGGGTCCTCCGGTACTACCACGTAACACAGGTCGAGAACACGTACGGCTACCTGAGGGAGAGCCACCCAGGCTACCTCTACGACTGCCCCATCCGCAACATAACCGTCACCTGCGTGCCCCTAAGCGACGTAAAACGCTACTACGACCCGGTCGAGAGGGTCGACTCGCTGATCCGGGAGGGCCCGT
>CAZQOX010000246.1:0-2504 GCA_964594895.1 uncultured Candidatus Bathyarchaeia archaeon | reverse complement strand
TGGATGCTCGTGATGGGTATCCGGCTCTGGATGATGGGCACCAGCTCCTCGTCGGCGAAGCCGTCCGTCACCAGTATGACGCCCGAGGCGTTGAAGGCCTCCAGGACCTGGTTGAGCTCCTTCACCATCTTGCGGTCCGCCTCCACTCCTCCGAGGCTCGAGCCGCTTATCGTCGAGACCTCGAAGCTCTCATCGAGGTACTGCTTCACCATCGAGTCGAAGAGCTTGACGGCGCCGAACATGGCGTTAGCGTCCGCCTCCTCGGGGTCCGCGATGGCCAGCGCCATGGCGGCGTGGAGGGTCTCGTCTCTCCCAACGATGGGGGTGGCTACGCCTCCCTTCGTACCGACGTCGTCGTCCCCATCTATGCAGACGATGAGGGTGCGCTCGGTGGACGCCAACCTTGGTCAGCATGAAATGGGTTGTCGAGGATAAATATTTAGGGGTTTGACGCAGGCAGAATAAAAGTTGGGGTGGGTGCGGCTAGATCTCCAGATCCAGCGCTTCCTTCAGCCCCTTGTACCTGTTCCTTATGGTGACCTCCGTCACCCCGGCTGCGTCTGCTATCGTCTTCTGTGTCCGCTTCTCGTCGCACATGACGCAGGCTATGTAGAGGGCCGCGGCCGCGAGGCCCATGGGGTCCTTCCCCGCGGTTGTCTTGAGCTTGGTGGCCTTGCGCAGGAGTTCCACGGCCGTCTGCTGGGTCCTCTCTCCGACCCCTACCTTTGCCGCGATCTTGGGGACCCTGAGCTGGGCCTCGGGCTTGGGCATCTGCATTTCAAGCTCCCTCAGCATGAGCCTGTAGCACCTGGCTATGTCCTTCTTGTCGATCGGGCTCTCGGCAGATATCTCTCTGAGGGTGCGCGGCGTCTGGGTGATCCTGCACGCCATGTAGAGGCTGGCGGCCGTTATGGCGCTTATGCTTCTGCCTCGTACGAGGCCCCTGTCCAGGGCCTTCCTGTATATGACGGCGGCCTTCTCCTTGATGCTGGGGGGTATGTGGAGCTTGTCGCTGAGCCTATCAAGCTCGGCCATGGCCTGGGCGAGGTTCCTGTCCACGCTGCTGTGGACCCTGCTCCTTATCTGCCACTTCCTGAGCCTGAGCATCTGGAGCTTGGTGTCCATGGGTATGGTTCTGCCGAAGGCGTCTCGGCCGACCCTGCCTATCATGGTGGTGAGCCCCTTGTCGTGGACGGCGAAGCTGAGGGGGACGCCTACCCTGCTCCTGCTGTCCTTCTCGGTGGGGGTGAAGGCCCTCCACTCGGGGCCCTCGTTCACCATGCTGTCCTTCATGACGAGGCCGCAGTCTCCGCAGATCAATTCGCCGGAGTCGGGGTCGTGGACTATGTTGGTGCTTCCGCACTCGGGGCATACATCCTCGTTGTTGAGCATGTTCCCTTTCTTTCCCATATCTCACACTCGTTGGGTGGTTTCCCTTCCCAGAATCCTCCTCTCGGGGGAGATTCAGAAAACTGATCACTCGGGCAAAATCAACGCGGATTAAAAGAATATTTAAGCTTTTCGGTTTCACCGTTTCTTTTAGAGGTTATGCCCTTTTTATTAGGGTGGCGGACGGGGTTTTCTCGTTGGGTAGGGTTTATATCTTGTTTGACTGGTATCTGTTGTTGCTAGCCCGGTCGTCTAGCGGTCAAGGATCGGGGCCTCTGGAGCCTCTGACGAGAGTTCGAATCTCTCCCGGGCTACTTCTCAACTCTCCCGGGCTACCTAGAGATTATAAATGTAGCCTAGAGAACTCTACACCGAAAAGAAAAGGGAAATTATGGAGAGACTAGATTGATTATCATGTACCATAATTATGAGATGGCGGAAGATGTTGTCCGGTAAATCTAAGATCCTGACTGGGTTTCTCATCTACGGCATCGCTGTGAGGTTACTTAGCTCCTGGTGGTGGGGTATCAGCGACAACCTTTTCCTGCTGAACATACCGGGGGAGCTACTCGGATACGAGGTGTATGACATCGCGATCAGGCTTCTTGGGGACCCTTTCTCGCCGCAAGCCCACTACTCTATACCGTGGGTGCTGAGGATACCTCAGGTGTTCGTCCCGGTCTCCGCCCTCTTTTGGGGAGCAATCGGTTTGGTTTTACAGACAGCTTACGTCAAGTTGATACGAGCAGCCACTTAGTTTATTCTGCGGTTTAAATTACCCCCTTGCACATACATCTCGAATTGGTAGCAGCCCCTCTACCTGCTTTAATGTTGAGTCTGGGTCAATGGGAGCGTTACGCCATGTAGATTCGATATGCGTTCTCCCAGTACAGCTTTCCGAGGACGGAGAGAGGCAGATCAAGGCCATTGATAAACGTGCCCCCAGTGTCCTTGGTGTCGTCATCAGGGAAAGGCAGCGGGGTGCCTCGTTCACCTGTCTCCCAGAGGATCCTCTGCGCAACATACCGACCAGAGAAGTAGTCACGGTCACCTCTACCGGATGAGATGTCGGTCCCGAAGAGGACCCTATCCGAGTACCTGAGCATGAACTCTCG
>CAZQOX010000245.1:0-2507 GCA_964594895.1 uncultured Candidatus Bathyarchaeia archaeon | reverse complement strand
CATCCTGTTCACCAGGGTGTACCAGTCGTAGGGGTCGAACATGAACTGCTGCGGGTACGGCGGGAAGATGGTGGGCTTCAAAAGCACCTCGGCTCCGTTGAAAGCCAGCTGCCGAGCCACCTCGGGGAAGAACTGGTCGTAGCAGACCATGCACGCCAGGTTCCCGAGCTCCGTCTCCACCACGGGGAACATCGGAGCCTTGTAGTCGTCTAGCAGGTCGTGGGGGCTCGTACAGAGTTCAAGCGGTATCCACGGGTTGACCTTCCTGTACTTGAGGACGACCCTGCCCCTGGGGTTCATGATGAACGCGGTGTTGAAGAAGTAGTCAGGGTACTCCGGGTCCCTCTCGTGGATGCTGGCCGAGACGTAGGTCCTGTACTGCCTCGCCTTCTCCGCCAGCTTGTCGGTCTCGGGGCCCGGGATGGAGACGGCCGAAGCCACCCTTTCCCTCTGGGTCTGGTTTGGGTTCTGTGTGTCGAACTCGTGCCTGAGGATGTTCTCGGGGAGCACCGTGAGCCTCACGGGCATGATCTGCTCCCACGTCTCCAGGCTCTTGAAGGCCCCAAGCACGTTCTCCAGGTTGGCGCGCCTCCGCTCATGGACGTCGGGGATGTCCTCGGGGTTGATCCTCATGTACTGGATGATGGCCGCGGTGTAGCGGTCGATCAAAGGTAGGACCCCCACACCCTTCTATGCCTGTATCTTTGAAACATCGATACCACTCAACACAATATCGTGAACCCGGTTTTAACTATTGACATGAGCGGCTACATGAGGGATCCACGAGCCGGCTTGCCATCTGGAGCGTCTCTCACCGCAAAACGTCTCAGGACCCGAACTCCGCCAGAGGCCCGATGGTCTTCCTCAACAGTATCTCGGAGCAGCCCCTGACGATATAGTCCCTCAGCTCCCCCACCACCAAATAGCCTAGTCTCTCGTAGAACCTCCTTGCCCCCTCGTTGAAGTCGGAGACACATAGGAACACGTTGCGTCTCTCCCTGAACACGCGTTCCTCGGTGAAGGACATGAGCCGGGCGCCGACGCCTCCTCCCCGGTACGGCTGGGAGACATAGATCGACTTAACGTAGCCGGTGAAGGCGCCCTCCATCTCCAGCACAACGAAGCCGGCTACCTCCTCGTCGTCCACCGCAAGGTATACCTCCCTCGAAGGGTCGGTGAGTATCGTGAGGGACTCGTCGTAGCCTCTCCCGAGGGTGATCCAAGGCTCCGACTCGGCCATCATCCTGGCGCATGTCTCGGCCTGCTCCAAGCTCTCCAGCCTCTGTATTGACAGCCCATCCCGGTTTCTCTTGTCCATGTTAGCCCAGTAGACACTACTCGTTCACAGATATGGGTCTATGAACCAATACATGGCTCACAGCTCTGTTTCTACAGGCTCAGTCTGACTCAACACCTCAAAGAATAAATGAGTCTGCCTATCTCAGCCCCACCTGCTCAAGGTAGTCCTCACGGGGTGGACAGAAGCACTCCACGAGGACGGCGGGGCTGTCGCCGGTGGCGTCGAAGTTGTGGGGCGCGTCTGGAGGCACCCAGAAGCTGGTCCCCTCCTTGACGTGGACCTTCTCGTCTCCGATGTATAGGGTGCCCTCCCCCTGGATGACCAGCCCCATCTGCTCGTGGGGGTGGCTGTGGGGCGGCGTGGGTACGTTGGGCTCGACGGTGAGGCGCATCATCATGGCCTTCTCGCCTACGATGATTATCTCGCCGTGCCTGCCCTTCACCGTCTCTAGCTTCGGGTGTTCACCCGGCTTCACGATCTTCATGGACACAAGAGACGCGTGCAAATTACATAACATTATCCAACGTGAAGAGTACCATGTGCCTCTCGCAAACTTCAAGAAACCCTGCCACCATGATTGAGGCATGAAGAAGATAGCGTTCCTCATGGCCAGCGCCGCCACCGGCGAACTATCCGGCGAGCTGGAGCGGCGTGAGAAGATACTGCGTACTATCGCAGGCCCCGACACACGGATCGACATATTCGGGCTGGAGAAGGACCCCGAGAGGAGCCACCTGGGCACGATACAGTCCTCCTACGAGGCGTCCCTCTCCACCGTCGAGGACCTGGAGTGCGCCATAGAGGCCGAGAAGGCGGGGTACGACGCCGTCATAATACCCTGCGGAGGCGACCCCGGGGTGGCGCCACTCAGAGAGGTGCTGCGGGTGCCCGTGGTGCCGCCGGGCTCCACGGCAAAGCACCTGTGCAGCCTCATCGCCCCAAGGTTCAGCGTCCTCACCACGGGCGGCGGAGGCGTCGTCAGGACCATGATCCATGAGCGGGACGGGCTGCTGAAGCACGTCTCCACCCACCCGGTGGGGCTCAGCGTCCCTGAGGTGAGGGAGAAGCCAGGGGAGGCGTACGACGCCATGGTCAGGGAGGGGCTCGTAGCGGTCGAGGAGTACGGGGCTGGCGCCGTCACCTTCGGCTGCATGAGCATGGGGTTCCTCATGGTGGACGAGAGGCTCAGCGAGGCCATCGGGGTCCC
>CAZQOX010000244.1:0-2528 GCA_964594895.1 uncultured Candidatus Bathyarchaeia archaeon | reverse complement strand
TGAGCCCCCACGACTTCCCCTACGTGCTCCACAGGCTATACGACGAGGAGTCCGAGGGAGTCTACAGGAGCTTCAGGGCCTTCACGGATCAGCTCTACACGGCCGCCATAATCCCGAAGAGGGCCCTGATACTGCATGGTGGTGTACCGGTCGGGTCGCAGAGCCTGAACGACGTGGCCATCGCCCACAGGACCCACCCCGAGACGGACACCCTGCGACAGATACTTTGGAACGACCCCATGCCCGAGCCGGGGGTAGCCGGGAGCGTGAGAGGCGTCGGGTACCTATTCGGGCCGGATGTGGCGAGGAGGTTTCTGGACGCCGCCGGGGTTCAGGTGCTCATAAGGGGGCACCAGAGCTGCGAGGAGGGACACTGCGTCGTGGGGGACGTGCACACCCTCTTCTCGTGTAAGCTGCCCAACTACGGGAACAGGAAGGCGGCGTACATGGAGCTGCCGAGGGCCGTGGCGGAGCCGGTGGAGAACTTCTCCAGCTACGTAAAGACCTTCTAGATGAGCCATGTCAGCGTGAACTCGAGAATGAGAACAGAAAAAGAAAAAGGGGAGGGTTACTCCACGGCTATCTTCTTGCTGGACTCCCAGAGGCCGTGTATGTTACAGTAGCTCACCGCGTTGACGGTGCCGGGCTTCGTCGTCTTGAACACGAACTCGACCATGCTGTGGGTGTACGCAGGTCCCTCGTTGGCCCCTTTTACGCCCTCGCCGTGGGCGTTGAACTCGAAGTTGCCTAGGTCCACTGCGAACTTCTCGCCCTCCGGGACGTAGTAGACCCTTATCCAGCGGATGTGGTGCTCGGTGGTGTTGGGGTGAGGTATCTCCTTGCCTACGGTGGCGGTGACGTGCACCCACTCGCCGGCCTTGACCTTGTCGGGGCACTCGATGACCGGCACGTGTTTCTCGCTCTTCCAGTCCGCAGACTGGAGCTTTTTTCCAATACTTTCTGCCATGATAGATGCTTCGAAGGCGGTTCATATAAACCTAGGCTGAGCCCGGCTCCCTGAGGCGGAGCACCATAACGAGGCACACGGCTGTTATGCCGACGCCCAGGTAGAAGCTGTAGATGTAGCCCAGGGGTGCCCCGACGAGCCCCACGAAGGTGCTCATGACTATGGGGCCGACCAGGCCTCCCATGTCCATGAACGTCCTGAAGGTGCCTATCGCCTTCCCCCGTATAACGTCGGGCACGGCGTCCGCTATGAAGGCCGGTATGACGCCGTAGACGACGCCCCAGAAGATCCCCCTCATGAACATGACCGCGAGCAGCGGGTAGAAGCCTGTGAACATGGTTAAACCGAACAACGAGACAACTCCAACGACGAGCCCGGCGGCCAGCATCTTCCTCCGCCCCATCTTGTCCGAGAGGACGCCGCCCAGCAGGTTGCCTGCGACGCTGCCCACGGTGCTCCCTGCGACCAGGAGGGCGTAGGTGTTCAGGGGGAAGCCCAGCTCCTCGGTGGCGTAGATGGGCAATATGGTGCCCAGGAGCCCTGCGTTGATGATCATGCAGCCCAGGTTGATGATGCACGCCCCGATCACTGTCATGTTGAGCACCTGGACCATCTCCTGCCTCGTGGGCATCAGGCTCGGCGCCGGCTCGTCGGGGCTGGCCTCGTCGTCCATCCCCTTGATCGTCGTCACCATGAGCAGAGCCGCCACCCCGAGGCCCGTGCACACCAGGAAGTTGATCCTGGGCCCGTAGGTGGCCGCAACCATGCCCCCAAGGGTCTGGCCTATCAGGTTGCCCACCATCTCAACAGCCTGGAAGAACCCCATGGCCCTGCCCCTCCTCTCGGAGGTGAACAGCTTAGAGACGTAGCTCATGCCGATGCAGAAGAAGCTGGCGTCCCCCACCCCCCACAGGAGCCTCGCGAGTATGAGGAGCCAGATGCTGTTAGTCTTGTAGCAGATGAACGCGCCCAACATGGCGAGGCCCCTGCCCGCTACTAGCGGCATCTTGGGCTCAATGCGGTCGCTGAGGACGCCGATGGGGAACTCGGTGAACATCCTGAGGAAGAAGTAGCCGGAGAAGGCCAGCCCCACCAGCTGGATGGGCGCCGTGAACTCGTTTCTAACGAAGGGGGCGAATATGGGATTCACGAAGCCCCCGGATAGCATGGTGACGGTGCCGCTGACGATCATCAAGTAGTATTCTCGTACGTTGCGTTCCACGGGTTCCGCCTTCCCGCAATAGGGCTGCGACCCGGATATAAACCATGGGGGTCTAGTCCGGTGAGCGTAAAAGTCTCCATGGCAAACACTAAAAGCGGAACCCGTTGATCTTTCTCCGTGACATCGAACAAAGGCGATCCGCCTCTCAAGGGGATCAGGGTTCTTGACCTGACTCGCGTCCTCGCCGGTCCCTTCTGCTCCATGACCCTAAGCGACCTCGGCGCCGAGGTGATAAAGGTAGAGATACCGGGGCGGGGCGACGACACGCGGGCGTTCCCCCCGTTCATCGACGGCGAGAGCAGCTACTTCATGTCCCTCAACCGGGGAAAGAAGAGCGTC
>CAZQOX010000243.1:0-2529 GCA_964594895.1 uncultured Candidatus Bathyarchaeia archaeon | reverse complement strand
GGAGCAGGCGACATAATGAGCCTCGGCGTCGTAGAGTTAACCATGTACGCGGAGAACGCCACGAACTACATCACGATGAACATGCGCGTCCTCGTCTACCTGAGCATAGAGGTCGTCGCCCTCAGCATGATCCGATCCTACCTTCGGTGGAGAGAGGCCCGCGTAGAGGCCGCGCCCCCGGGAAGAATCCCGGCGTAGCATGTCAAACATTTTTACGGGATCGATACACACGGATAGGCATGACCATCAGGGTCGTCGTGAGCGGAATCCCCCGCGGATACCAGTTCCCCCGGCCCGACGGGAACTGGCTTCAGGAGAGACACCGGAGAAGGATACTGGAGACGAGCCCAGACGTCGAGCTCATCGAGGCACCCGCAGACCAGGTGAAGGGCGACGAGGAAGCCGAGGTGGCGCTCGCCGAGGGAGGCAACAGGACCCACTACCCCGGTGAGCTCGACTGGGAGGACTACCAACGCTTATTCACGCCCAGCCTCAGGTGGGTACAACTCTGCAGCACGGGGTTCAGCGACAACATCACCCCAGAGATAATCGACGGCAGGGTAAAGCTCACAAACGCGCCGGGCCTCCACACCGTGCCCATAGCGGAGAGCGTCGTAGCAGCCATGCTGGACCACGCCAAGAACCTGAAGCAGAGACGCATAGACCAGGAAGCCCACCTGTGGACACAGCTGAAGAACGACGAGCTCTACGGACGCACCGTCCTCCTCATCGGCCTCGGCAACATCGGGAGACGCGTGGCCGGCCTCTGCAAGGCGTTCGACATGACGGTGATAGGCACCAAACGTAGAGTAGAGCCTATGCCCAATGTAGACCGTGTGTTCCCCACGGAGAAGCTCCGCGACAACCTTCCGGAGGCCGACTACGTCGTGGTGGCCGCGCCCCTCACCCCGGAGACCGAGCACATGCTCAGGGAGGCCGAGTTCAAGGCCATGAAGCCCTCGGCCTACTTCGTCAACGTGGGCAGGGGCAGGATAGCCCACGAGCCCAGCCTACTGAAGGCGCTGCGGGAGAGCTGGATAGCCGGCGCCTACCTGGACGTCTTCGAGGCGGAGCCCCTGCCCGAGGACCACCCCCTCTGGGAGATGGACAGCGTCTTCCTCGTGCCCCACGACAGCCACAGCAGCCCCTACATCGGCGACAGGGTCATGGACATCTTCTGCGACAACCTCCGCCGATACCTGGACGGCGAACCCCTCCTCAACGTCTGCGACCCCGGGCGGGGATACTAGCATTTTTTAGCTACCCGTCCAAATATATTGAATCTCACAGGGGTCCAAGAGTTGACTGTACACGCCATAGTACACGGTGACGACGTCGACGGCCTGACATGCGGCGCCTTCCTGCGGCGCCTCACGGGCTGCACCGTGTACATGGCCAACTACGACAACCTGGAGCACGCCCTCGACAGGGTGACGCCGCCTGTGAAGACGCTGTACATCTGCGACCTCAACATCAGGGAAGCCCTCGTGCCCGAGCTGATGAGGATCAGGGAGTTCGCCGACGTCAACATAATAGACCACCACCAGATGAGCGACGAGCTGATGAAGCGGCTCCGTGACGCCGGCGTCGGCGTGGTCCTCGACACGAGGGACTGCGCCGGCGTGCTGGTCTACGACGTGTTCAGGGAGGAGCTGGGACAGGAGGCGGCGAGGATCGCGGCCTACGCCGCCATCTCAGACATGTTCGAGGACGGGCCCCTGGGCAGCCAGATACTTGCGAAGATAGACCGCAAGTTCGCGCAGCACGAGGCACAGATACTGACCCACGCCCTCAGCATGAACCAGACGATAGACTTCAAGAGGGTGGTCCTCGACGAGCTCAGCCGTTACGGCTACCCCCACAGGATACCCGGAGCCGTGGACCTGGCCGTCCAGTGTCTGGAGGAGATGACGGGGATGAAGGAGAAGATATCCGCCAACGCGGTGTCGGTGGGTCGTCTAGCCCACATGCGGGCTGTGAACGAGTACAGCACAGGAGGCATAGCAAACCTCATAATCGACACCCTGGGCGTTGACGTGGGCGTCAGCTACAAGGAGAACGGCGAACACGTCAACTTGAGCCTCCGCGGCGAGCTTGGATTACCCGAGCACCTCGGCGACATATCCAGGCGCCTCGGCGAGAAGTACGGCGGCTTCGGCGGAGGCCACCAGAGGGCGAGCGGCGTCAAGATCCCCAAGCAGCACCTGGAGGCGTTCCTGGCGGACCTCGCCGAGATCTTCAGCTAGACTCCATGCGCCGCCGCCACTCCACCCTTCTCCGCAGATTCTTGACCTTGTCCTCCAGGCTCTCCAGCCTCTCGGGGTCGAAGGGCACCCAGCTCGGCTCCTCGGCGTCGCCGCCGTAGAGCTCCCTGGCTCTGCATATGGTGACCCTGCACTCCCTCTCAGCCCCCGACTCGTCGGAGCAGGTGAGACAGTTCATGGCGCGGGCGAGCCTGACGAGCCTCACCCTGTTGAAGGGGTCGTCGAGGCCGTAGTACTCGGCCGAGGCGTAGCGGATCTCCTTCTC
>CAZQOX010000242.1:0-2559 GCA_964594895.1 uncultured Candidatus Bathyarchaeia archaeon | reverse complement strand
GGCCGCCGGAGATGGACACTATTTGTCCCCCGATTAAACCCGCGAAGAGCACCGGGGTGAGTATGAATATGTTGGCTAGGCCGTAGACGGTCCCCCTCTGCCTGTTCCTGACGCTGTTGGCGTACATCGCCGTCCAGGCGGGGGAGATCACGCCGTCGGCGAACCCGGTTAAAACAAAGGCGGGGATGAGCCAGTAGAGGGAGCCTGCGGCCAGATAGGTCAACGGGACGAGTATGCCGATGAAGGCGCCTACGAGGAACATGTGTTTCCTGTCCAGACGGTCGGAGAGCCAGCCGGTGAGCATAGCCGAGACGGCGGTCAACCCGAGGGAGAGGGAGGTCAGCAGGCCCAGCTGCATCCCCGTGGCTCCCAGGGCGACGATGAATATCGAGTTGTAGGGGTTGAGGTTCACCGAGAAGTTGGCGATGCTGGACCGGGCTAAGATCACCTTCAGGTCCCGAGATATCCCGCTGTAGAAGCTCTTGAGTTCATGCGTCGTCTTCATGGCCTTTTCTGCGCATCCCCAGAATCTTGTTTATGGTTCGGGGTGGTTCATATGCGTCTCGATATTAAATGTTCCCCTTCAGAAACCCATTTAACCAACCCATTTTTTTAATAAAAATAGTTAATTAGATGTAATATAAAATTTGTTTTTGACTGGTTAAGGCAACTCACTGTACCAGCTTATTCATGAACTCAGTGTACTCTTTCCTTTTTATAGTGGGCTTGAACCCGTCCATGACCTGTTTTGCCTCTTTGGCGTCATCAGCGAGGAGGTCCACCACGGTGACGGCCAGGGCCTTCGCGGGCCAGATGTACTGTTTCACGGGGTCTACGACCTTGAAGTCTCTGCTGTGGCCGGCGCCCTCGCTTCCGCTCATGCCTATGCTCGTCGTCGGCATGATGCAGCTGAAGTCACCCATGTCGGTGCTGCCTGTGCTGTGCTCCCTGTGCTTTATCTGGTCTTTGCCGACGAGCCCCTCGCACGAGGCGGTGATTATCTTCTCCAGGCTGGGGTCCCGGGTGTAGGGCATGTAGCCGGGGCAATCGATGATCTCCACCTCGGCTCCGACGGCCATGGCTCCGGCCCTCAGGGCGTTGTTCACCTTCCTGTTGGCGTCCATGACGGCCTCCACGGTCTTGCCGCGTACGTAGCTCTCCATCCGTACGTCGGCGGGCACGTTGTTGACTATCTCGCCTCCCTTGGTGATGATGGGGTGGACCCTTATGGTGTCCTCGTCGCGGAAGGTCTCCCTGTTGGCGTGGATGCCCATGAGGCCAAGAACGGCGGCGTTGAGGGCGTTGATCCCCTTGTCCGGGGCGCCGCCGGCGTGGGACTCCCTGCCCGTGTAGCGGACGAGCTTGCCGACGAAGCCGTTGTTGCTGCCGCCGACGCCTATGAGCTCCTCCTGATCCATGGCGCTGTGGCTGCCCAAGACGATGTCCACGTCGTCCATGGCGCCCAGCCTGATGAACTCCTGTTTACCGCCGAAGAACTCCAGCTTCCCCTCCTCGCGGAGCCTGTTCCTGTAGTCGATCTCTATGTACTCCTCGGCAGGGACAGCGACCATGACGACCTCGCCGTCCAGGTGCTCCTTGACCGCGTCGAGGCCGTAGCCGGCTCCCAGCATGGCTGCCATCTGGCTGTGGTGGCCGCAGGCGTGGACGTTCCCGGTGGCCGGGTGAGCCTCGGGGTGCACCGGGATGTGGAGGGCGTCGAGCTCACCTACTATACCGATGGAGGGCCTTGAGCCGTCTCCCTTGAGGTAGGCTTTGCTGCCCGTTATCGCTATCCCTTTCTCGTAGCGCCAGCCCGCCGCCTCGTACTTCTTCTCCGTGAGTTTGGCCGTCTTGTGCTCCTTGAACCCGAGCTCAGGGTACCTCCATATCGCGGTCGCGTACCCGATGATCTCGTCCGCCTTGCGGTCGATCTCCTCCACCGCCTTCTTTTTCAGGGTCGTCTTATCCATGGACATCGTCTATTGAACTGCTTAACGGCGATATAAGAAAAAAGGTGGACTCGTGTCAATCTATGTTTACTTTCTTAGAGGTCTATCCTTTTATTGACCATCTGGTAGAAGGTGTTCCCCATGTAGCCGCCGAACACCGCCCCCGAGACGAATGCTAAGGCGTACATCAACGTGAATACCTCTACTGGGAACCCCAGCCTTAGGAAGAACTGGAGGTAGGCGACGTTGCTGGCGGCCGATAGGCCGCAGCCGACGCAAAGCCCTGTCCTGGAGTCGTATCCGAAGAACAGGGTGGCTGCGTCGAGGACCAGCCCCTGGACGCCGCTCATGATGATCACGGAGAAGCCGTGGAAGCTGAAGAGAACCGCCTCCACCAGCCCCTTCACGGTCCCTGTGGCGGCCGCGGCGCCTCTCCTCCTCACAAGCATCATGGATAGAGCGACAGGGAAGACATGGATGCCCGCGAGGATCTGGCCAGCACCCAATGGGATCGCCGGGAAGGTTTTCAGGTAGTTGCCAAGGTACCCCACGGGCACGCTCATGACGGCTCCGAGGGCGCTGAACACCACGATGATGGCGATCTCTTTTG
>CAZQOX010000241.1:0-2570 GCA_964594895.1 uncultured Candidatus Bathyarchaeia archaeon | reverse complement strand
TTGGGGATAAAGACGCTCAACGAAGCTAAGTTCCTGGAGTTACTGGATAAGGCTGTAGGCAAATTATAGGAACTCCCTTAACTCTAAGTTTATCGGATTTGGATTTACCAATCTTATTAAGGTGTAACGCTCTAGCTTTGCTTTGAGTTAGTTAAGTCCAAGACGGAAGTCCCCAAACTACGATATTTATAGTGTTCTACACTCGACGCACTAAGTGATAGAATAGGGGCATGTGGAAGAATGCCCCAAAATCACTTCGCGAGTATACTCCTTCAATTTCAAGACAATGGTGGGGATATGTAACGATGTGGGGTTCTATCATTGCTTTCACTACTGGATTGGTAAGTTTCATTATTTGGGCTAAGAATACGACCCCACCAATGCCGATTTGGACTATCATTCTAATTGCAGGAGGTGCAATTTCTTTTATCATAGTCAACTTCTTAGCATTCAACGGAGTGAGAATTGAGAGGGACAAGGCAAAAGCTGAATTATCTAGACAACCCGAACTTACACCTTTGAGTAACAGAGATGAATTGCTAAGGGCTATTACTGAGGCTAGGATAGCAACTATCGAGTTTATTGAAACCATGAACGGGTTGAAAAAGTGGCAAGAATTAAACCCCAACCGGGTAAATGTAGTAGCAATGAGTACAATCGAGAAGATGGAACACAGGCAGAAAATCGCCTATGAAGCAATGGAAAAGGAGATATTAGTTGCTGGAAGCGATTATGAACCGATTCTCAAACCACTCTATGTATTTATGCAAAGTTCAGCAATATTGAATGCATCTCCTACTGGGCAACACAGTACCATATTGACTTATAAAGTTAAGCTGGACGAAATGATAACACAGGTGAGAAACAAAATTACCGAACTTAGCAAACCAACTTCTCATAAGGAAGGCCCTCAGAGTTGATTAACTTTAGTAAGGTATCCCTGAATAGCTACGGATTCTCATGATGAAGTTTGAGGATAGCTTGAGGCTTTATCGGAGGATTGAGCAACTTTCGAGAGGGGATTTGGCTTTCGTCACAAGCGTAACAAACCGTCATAAAGCACATCAAGCAAAAGATAGCTGGACTTAGCTTTTATCAATGGGTATACTGGTTATGTGCTTAGAATAAGCGGGGTGGCAATGGAATGTATGTCACTAGAATTGGTAGATTAAGAGCTAAATATTTGCCTGCGGTCTATTTTGATTCGTCGGTTCTCATAGATTATTGGATGACTGAAGGGCTGGAAACTGATTGGACAGAAGAGTCCATCGCGAAGATTATCAGCGAAAATGAGCCCAAGAGTCTGGTAGTTGTCAGAGAGCTATTGAAAGCAGATAAGAAGCTCCAGAAAGTAGTAGAAATCAGGAAGAAACTTATCTTCGGACTATCGAAATTGAGTGCTGCAATTAGTCCACTAGCATTGTTGGAGTTAATGGAATGGAAAGCAACAACCTCCTTCAAAGACTATGCTAACGAAGCTGCTGGTGTGCATATCATGCAGAAAAAAAGTAGAAAGGAAATTGGTGATTACCTGAAGAAACTCCTTGAATTAAGGCGTGACGAGATAGGAAAGCAAAAGGGGAGGGAAAAGGGACGTTCTACTGGATTAGAAATTCTGATGAGTGATATTTGGCTAAACAGAAGCTTCGCAGAGTGCCATGGTTTGAGAGGCCTGCTGCAAGCCGATATAGTGAATTTCGAGTTAACGCTTGACCAAGCTTGGCAAGAGCCGTTTGCCTATGCTTATCTTCAGCTAGGGACATCTGACATCCTGCACATTTTGCTTGCGCGGCATCTAGGATGCACCTACATAGCCAGTTTTGATGACGATTTTCGCAGAGCTAGAGATATCATCGAAGAAGAGAGTAAGATGAAAGTTTTGACTAGCCCAGAAGATATACTGGGTGTTCTATAGCGAGCTATTTAACAACAAGCCAAAATGTTACCTCTCAAAATGAATGAACAGAGCGAGTTAATCCTTGTAAAGTTGTACGGAATAGAAAGGGGGTACATAAACTATTTACCTCGAAGCATTCGGGCAATACGAGATGTGAGTTCATTGGTGAAGGAAGTATTTGACTCTCGTTCGCATGTCGTGATATCGGGTCATTATTGTGTGTATAAGCAGGATATACAAGCCGGGGTAAGGTCGAGAGTGTTGAAGGAACTGGGTAAAAAATGCATAGTTTGTGGCCGGTCCGAAAAGAAAGGTATGCATGTCCACCATATAAAGCCATATCGGAGGACATGGAACAACGCATTTGGATTAACGGTGTTGTGTGAATCCTGTCATAAAATGATAAGGAGCGGAATAGGCAAGACAGAAGAGGAGGTGCGAGCTATCTGCAGAGAGATAACGAGCAGAGACAGCACTAAGTATGACCCTTCAGACGGTGTAGAGTACACTGAATCATCAATAGTGAAGTTGCCCCACTGGAGTTACTATTATTATGAGTAATAATGACTCTCCGCTTTAATTCTCATTTTCCAGGATGGTTTAAGTTAGCGTGGTTTATGCAGCCTTTCTAAAATAGGATATTCTGGATCGTTAAGTCCAGATAGTGGCTAAT
>CAZQOX010000240.1:0-2572 GCA_964594895.1 uncultured Candidatus Bathyarchaeia archaeon | reverse complement strand
GCCCCGCTTCTCACCGCCTCCGAGACCGCGACGGTCATGCCCCGGTCCTTGAAGCTGCCCGTGGGGTTCTCCCCCTCGTGTTTCAGCTGCAGACGCTCCACGCCGGTGTACATCGAAACCCCGCCGCGTCTGTACAGGTTGGTGTTGCCCTCGGGCCGTGTGACTATGCAATCCGCTCCGATGCGAGGGTGGATGAGCTCCTTGTATCTCCAGACGCCGCTTCTGAACGGGCCTTCTAGAAGGCTCAGCCGACTCTCGAAGACCTCCAGAGACGTCTCCGGGAACTCGTGGACGACTTCGAGGGTTCCCCCGCAGCCGCATGTAAACCCGTTTAGGGCGTAAACGGATCTGCCGCATCTCACACAGCGATACTTCACGCTGAGATCACCCTCGCGCCCACGTTGCTCGGCGTTGTGTGGTACACACGGGTCTTGATGGAGCTGAACGCCTCCACCATGGCACTCGCGATCTCGTTGACCCGCTCACCCACGGCGAACACCGAGGGCCCGCCGCCGGAGATGCTGCACCCGTAGGCCCCCGCGTCCAGCGCCGCCTGCTTCACCTCCCAGAACCTGGGGATCATGGAGGCGCGGTAAGGCTCCACGAGGTTGTCGCATATGCTCCTACCGAACAGGACGGGGTCCCCCAGCGCCACCGCCGCCGTCATCCTGGAGGCGTGCCCTATGTTCCGCACGGCGTCCCGCAGGTTCACCTTCTCCGGCAGAAGCTCGCGGGCCTTCCGCGTCTTGTTCTCTATCTCTATCTCCGGGGAGACCACCACCATCCCGACGTCGGGGGCGTCAAGCCTCACGGCGTCGTAGTCCTCCCCCACGAGAACGAAGCCGCCGAGTATGGATGCCGCCACGTTGTCCGCGTGGGGGTGCCCGGCGACGGCGCCCTCCCCGTACGCCGCCAGCTTTATGAGCCCCCTGGTTGAGAGGCCGAGCCCCAGCATGTGGTTCACCGCGACCGTCGTCGCGGCGGCGGAGGCACCGGACGAGCCCATGCCCTTACCGGGTGGTATGCCCTTCCTTATCTCCACCCTGAAGCCGCGGGGCACGCCGTATTCCCTCCTCACCAGCTCTAGGATCGCCCCCGAGCTGTTCCTGTCCGGGTCTAGTGGTATGCTGTCTGCGCCGACTCCTTGTATCGATAGCCTGACCTCTGGTTCATCGATCTTCTCCAGCTGCACTATGTCGCCTAAGCCGTCGAGGGCTACTCCGAAAACGTCGAAACCGGGTCCGAGGTTAGCTATGGAGCCAGGCGAGTAAACACGAACCTGTTTTACAGTCACCTGTCACCTTTATCACCTTGACTTCCTTCCTATAGAGGCGTGACAATATAACGGTTTCGTATAGAAAACCAATAGTGTGGAGCATGAGTCTACACACTGGGCACTCTGGACGGCTCATCGGAGTCTAACCCGAGGAATCATGTGATGGGGTTAACGAGGGGTAGGGACGTAACATTGGATTACGTGGGGAAAATTTGTTGCGGTCAACGTTTAAATAGTATCAAAATGTCTCTCTTGAGAGTGGTAGCTTTTGAAGGAAGAGGTACGGCAGGCAATTGAGGAGATTCGGCCACACCTTCAGGTAGACGGAGGAGACGTGGAGCTGGTAGACATCATGGACGACGGAACGGTGAAGGTAAGGCTGACCGGCTCCTGCGCAGGCTGCCCCATGAGCCAGATGACTCTGAAGTGGGGTGTAGAGAACTACCTCAAGAAGAAGATCCCCGCAGTCAAATCCGTGGAAGCAGTATAGGAGGCACCCAGCTGACACTGCCCGTTGAGCTAGATCAGGCCCAGAGCTACGGAGACATCTTCGCCCTCGTGAAGAAGGCGGTCAAGAGAAGCCTGGGGCTTCACCGCGTAGGGCTCATGATGTACCTGGGTAACCTGCCCATGAGGGTAGGGGCTTTCCACCCCCTCGGCACAAACGACATAGTGCTCAACAGGCGGCTGCTGGGCTCCACGAAGAGCCAGAAACAGAAGGCACAAGTCTTCGCCATACTGGTGCACGAGTACCTCCACTCCCTCGGGTTCACAGATGAACGCAGGGTGCGGAAGCTCACGTACAAGGTGTGCCAGGAGAACTTCGGGAAGAACCACCCGACGGTGGAGGCAGCCCTGACGGGGCCTTGGGCGAGCCTCTCGGACGAGGACTACGGTGAGCTTGAGCCCGATCTGGACCTGGAGCTGGTCCGCGACTTCGAGAGAATAGACAGCGTGTACATTATTTAACAGGGAATAGTCTAGGCTATCCCTGCTGCAGAGCTTTCTTTGTGATCTTCACAAGGTCCTCGGGCGGGATGGGCTTCATGAGTATATCCCTGATGCCCAGCTTCTCCTCGTTGACCTCGTCCTTGAAGCTGCTGTACCCCGTGATCATTATTATGTTCACGTCGTCGCTGTTCTCACGTATCTTCTCGGCGACTTCGTCTCCGAGCATGTCGGGGAGGTTGATGTCAAGGATGACCAGGTCGTAGTTCTTCCTGTTAGCCTTGTAGAGCGCCTGGAGGCCCGTGATCGCCGTGTCCACGTTGAACCCGACGCTCTGAAGCACCAGCT
>CAZQOX010000239.1:0-2595 GCA_964594895.1 uncultured Candidatus Bathyarchaeia archaeon | reverse complement strand
GATCTAGAAGAAACTTGGGGGAGAGCCTAACCGAAGAGGGCTCCGAGACCCTGAAGGTCCTCTTCCTCTTCCTTCTTCTCCTCTTCAGGCTCCTCTTCCTCTGCTGCCTCCTCGGCTGCCGCTGGGGCAGGGGCGGCAGGGGCGGCGCCGGCGGTGAAGACAGGCGCCTTGAGGGCCTCTTCGATGTCGACCTCGGCGAGGGCGGCGACCAGAGCCTTGATCCTTGTGGCGTCTGGCTTGACCCCCGCTGCTGTGAGAGTGTTGCTGATCCCGTCCTCGGTGATCTCTTTGCCTGCGCTGTGTAGCAGCATGGCGGCATACATGTATTCCATACTTTTCACCTTAGTTGATAGTCTATTCTGACTGACTGCTATTACACAACCACGCCGCCTATTTTTATTCTTTCCGTTTTTCAACAAACCCGTGGGGTAACCGTTTAATCCCGTGAAACCAAGTGGCTACAGTGATAGCCATGGTCAGGAGGATAGTGAAGAAACCTCGGGACGAGCTCACCGCCTGGGACAACTCGACGCTGAACCCACGCACCGAGCCGGTCGCCCGCGTCAAGCCGGGGGAGACCGTCGAGGTGGAGACTTGGGACGCCTACGGTGGAGTCGTCAGCCCTGAGCGCACCTTTCAGCAGGCCGTAGAGGATGGGGCGGTGGGCTCCCTGAACCCCGTGACTGGTCCAATCTACGTGGAGGGAGCCGAGCCCGGGGACACCCTCGTGGTGGAGATACTCGGCATAGAGCTGCCGGAGTGGGGCGGCTCAAGCATAATACCGGGCTTCGGCGCCCTCGAGGGCTGGCTCAACCTGATGGAGCCCAAGACCAAGGTCAGTTACATCAAAGGAGGCAACGTCGTCTACGAGGCCGACCACGGAACTACGTTGGAGATACCCGTAGACCCCTTCATAGGGACCATCGGTGTCTCCCCCGCCTACGAGGCCATACAGACCCTGGCGCCTGGGCCCCACGGCGGAAACATGGACTGCCCCGACGTTAAGCCTGGGAACAAGCTGTATCTACCGGTCTCGCAGCCGGGCGCCCTATTCGGCCTCGGGGACGTCCACGCCGTGCAGGGCGACGGCGAGATATGCGGAACGGCAGTGGAGATCGGGGCCGTGGTGAGGCTACGGTTCCAGGTGCAGAAGAAGACCACCGCTTGGCCGAGGGTCGAGTCGGATGACCAGATCATGGCGGTCTGCAGCGCGAGGCCGCTCGAGGACGCCGCCCGGCTCGCCTACAGGGAGCTGATAGACTGGATGGTCGAGGACTATGGCTGGGAGAGAGACGACGCATACATCTTCCTGAGCCTCGCGTGCAAGGCACGCATAGCCCAGATCGTGGACCCCCTCTACACCGTTGTAGCTAAACTGGATAAAAAGTATCTAAGAGGCTAACCCATCTCTTTCAGGGCGTTCAACCAGCCCTTTTCTTCCTTGAACACGCTGGACAGCCTCGCGAGCTCGGCCTTCTACGTGTAGTCCTCGAGCTCGATTAGAACGGTCTCGTAGTTGAGCACTATGTCGGAGATAATGAACAGCACTTTGAGCTGACTCCCCGTCGTGTCTTCGTGCTCGTAGTAGAGCACGAGCAGCCTTAAGCTTGAGTAGCCTTAAACGTCGATAAGATTCGTACAAATAACTTTAAGTAAACATATTCTGATGAGAGATTATGTCATCAGTCGACCTTGAACCTTTTACTGGTGAAACTTTCGTTGCTTATCTAGATATTAGTGGATTTAAAGAATATATGAAGAAGCATATAGCAATAAACTCTTTAGAGGACCTCAATCAAATAGGCTATGAAGTTATCACTGATTACAATAAATCGAGCAATAATGTAAAGATTTCTGGCATTTTCATTTCTGATTGCGGCATTCTTTTTACTAGATTTAGTGGTGGATGGGAAATAGGATTACTTCCGTTATTGGAATCTATAAAAAAAATCAATATAAAAATGTTAGAAAAAGATCATTTAACGACTTGTTCAATAGCTTATGGAATGTTTAGTTATCAAAAAAGGGATTCTTCGACTGAAGTAAGAAAAAACCCAATAATAGGTGAGGCTTACTTAACGGCTTATCAAGATCATGAAAATGGGACTCCAAAGATTAATCCTGGTGATTGCCGAATTATAATAAGGGGAGCTCCTTTTACTCAAAATAGGCGAATATCAGATGCTATTAACGAAGATGAACGTGTTTATTTGAGGGATTTAGAATCTCGTAATAATGCACTGCTTGCCGATCTTGGATTAAAAAAAGAAGGACGATCACATTATTACTATTATTGGATGTTGCACGATGTTAATCTAAATACACAGTACAAGCGTGAATACACAAAAATAATCGATGAAAAATTTTTCAGGATTAAAGAAATGATAAAAAAATACGCATTCGATGAGACAACTGGTTAAATGCGCGCATGCGATTTTTTAAGAGACTAAGTACACGCTTGATGAGAACGGGTCTAAGATAGATATAGACACTTTTATCTGAAAGATCGAATTATAAAAGTCAGAGGAAGTGGGTATGGTCAATTTTGAAAAGTTGCTAGATAAATCTAAAATTACTAAACCTATTGACCCAGAA
>CAZQOX010000238.1:0-2603 GCA_964594895.1 uncultured Candidatus Bathyarchaeia archaeon | reverse complement strand
TGGGTCCCATCTCGTGGCAGCTCAGGTACATCCGCTCAGGGATACCTGACGTCGTAGTCGTTGACGAGCAGTGCCTCCGCACCGACATCGTCGACGAGGCGCAGAAGATCGGGGCGCCGGTCATAGCGACGAGCGAGAAGAGCATGCTCGGGCTCCCCAACAGGACCCATGATCCCCCAGACGAGATCGTCGATGACCTGGTTGAGGGTAGAACCCCCGGTGTGCTCATACTTGAGCCCGATAAGGTGGGCGAGGTAGTCGTGAAGACGGCGTTGAAGATGAAGCCCAAGAGGGCGGGGTTCGAGGCGCTGTCGATGGAGAAGCTCATCGAGCTTGCGGCTACTTGCCGCGGCTGCATGGAGTGCGTGAGGGCCTGCCCCAACAACCTCCCTATAATGGACGCGGTGAAGGCCGCGGCTGAAGGGAGCGTAGACGCCCTCGCGGAGATCCAGCCAATGTGTGTTGGCTGTGCAAGATGTGAGAGTGCCTGCCCCCAGAATTTACCGTTGGTCAGCTTCCTGACGAAGGCGGCGGACGAGAAAGGCATGACGGACTCGTTCGCTATACGGGTGGGCCGCGGAGCTGTCACTGACGTTGAGATCAGGGAAGTCGGCAGAGGCATCGTTTTCGGAGAGATTCCAGGAATCGTGGCTCTGGTCGGGTGCGCCAACTACCCTAGGGGAGGTCTTGAAGTGGCAGACATTGCAGAGGAGTTCCTGAAGCGGAGGTTCATCGTAGTCGCAACTGGGTGCGCCGCCATGGACCTCGCGTTGAGGAAAGACGAAGACGGTCTGAACCTCTACGAGAAGTACCCTGGCAACTTCGACGCAGGCGGACTGCTCAACATAGGCAGCTGTGTATCAAACGCTCACATAACGGGGGCCGCCATCAAGATAGCCAACATATTCGCTAAACGCCCTCTGAGGGCCAACTACGAGGAGATAGCCGACTACATCTACAACAGGGTGGGCGCCGTCGGCATAGCCTGGGGCGCCATGTCCCAGAAGGCCGCGAGCATCGCGTCGGGCTGCTGGAGACTCGGAATCCCAGTAATCGTCGGACCCCACGGCGCCAAGTACAGGCGCAACCTGCTCGGCAGGGCCGACAAGGAGGAGGACTGGATAACGCTGGACGCCAGGACGGGCGAGGAGAAGTACGTGGGCCCGGCTCCCGAGCACCTCTTCTACGCGGCAGAGACCATAGAGGAGGCCATGGTCATGACGGCCAAGCTCAGCATGAGGCCCAACGACACCACCAAGGGCCGCGCAGTCAAGCTAAGCCACTACATCGACCTTCACAAAACCTACTACGGCGCCATGCCCGATGACCTTCATCTATACGTCCGCGTGGAGGCCGACGTTCCGTTCACGATGAAGGAGGAGGTGCTCGGCATCATCAAGGAGAAGGGCTGGGAGGAAGGCAAGATAGGTCTGCTGGATCCGACTCTGCTCGACAGGATGGTAAGGAGGAAGTCGTGATGTCAGCCAAGATGCGTACAGGACAGACCGCCGAGATTCCGGGGCCGAAGAAGGCCAATGTGATACCTCAGCCCAAGGTAGCTGCCTCGATGATAAAGACGGCCAAGAGGCCTCTCTTGGTAGTGGGGAGCAACGCGCCGAAGTTGAAGACAAACGACGGCGACTTGGTTGACTCGGCCATCAGGTTCCTTAAAACCGGAGTCGCCGTAGTCGCCACGGGCCACCTTGTGAAGACTTTCAGAGACAGGGGGACCGAGGTGTATAGCATGCCCTTCATGAACCTAGGCGACAGGCTCACAGACCCCGACTGGGCCGGGTTCGACGGGGAGGGGCCATACGATATAGTCTTGTTCGTGGGGTCCTTGTACTACATGGAGTGGCTGGTCCAGTCTGGGTTGAAGAGCTTCGCCCAGGACCTCAGGACCGTTTCACTGGGTAACACGTACCAGCCGAACGCCAGCTGGTCCATGGGCTCGATGCCCGTGAAGAGCTGGCTGACCGCGCTGGATGAGATACTCAAAGAGCTGGAGGAGGATAAATAGATGAGTCTATTCGAGGACATCCCCGTGGATGTAGGGATCATCTACGAGGGAGAAAGGATACGCGGCCGCGACATGCAGATCGAGCTGGGCGGCCCGCGTGAAGAGTACAAGTTCGAGCTAGTCCAGTCGAAGCCGATGGACGAGATCGAGGACGGTAAGATGACCGTCGTCGGCCCCGATCTCCCTGACCTGCCGGAGGGCACCAACACGCCGTTCGGCATGGTCATAGAGGTAGGCGGAGCCGAGCTTGAGAAGGACCTGGAGGGCGTCATCGAGCGCCGGCTCCACGAGTACGTCAACTTCATCGAGGGCTTCATGCACCTTAACCAGCGGTACGACATACAGATGAGGCTCAGCAAGAAGAGCTACCAGAAGGGCTTCAACAGCTTCAAGCTGTTCGGCGAGGTACTGATGCGGCTCTACAAGAGCGAGATGCCGTTCATCGAGAAGACACAGATCACGTTCTACACCGACCCTGAGAAGGTCAAGGAGCTGTACGCCGGGGCGATAGAGATATACGAGGCAAGAGACGCCCGCGCCAGGGGCATGAGCGACGACGAGGTCGACGTGTTCTACGGGTGCA
>CAZQOX010000237.1:0-2614 GCA_964594895.1 uncultured Candidatus Bathyarchaeia archaeon | reverse complement strand
CGTTGAGCCTCTTCACCACCAGGTCCCTGACCTCGGCGAGGTACTTGTTCATGTCGTCGACCCAGTAGTTGATCTTGCCGCTGCAGATCAGGGGCGCGATGGCCTTCCCCAGGTTGTTGGTGCCTCTAAGGATGCCTCTGCCGAGGCGCTGGATGTTCTGGAACATCACCTTGTTGGTGCAAGCCAGGTACCCCGCCTGGAGGCCGGGGATGCTCCACGTCTTGCTGAACCCCCAGCTTGTGACGGTGAGGTCTGCTATCTCGGGGCTCAGGGCGGCGAGGCTGGTGTGCTTGACGCCGTCGTACCGGATGTCCTCCCAGAGCTCGTCCACCATCACGTAGATCTTGTTGTCCACGGCGACGTCGGCGACGCCCTTGAGCTCCTCCCTGGTCATGGCGCGGCCCGCCGGGTTGTGGGGGTTGCAGACGTAGATGAGCCTGGTCTTTGGTGTGATGAGCTCCTTGAGCTTTTCGACGTCGAACCTGTATTTCCCGTCCAAGTCGAGCTTCCAATAGACGGGCTGGGTCTGCGTGACCTCGACGCTGATGAAGAACGGGAAGTACATGGGGTCCGTGACTATGACCTCGTCACCTGGGCGGCACGCGTGCCTAGCGGCCAGCCACATCCCGGGGATGACCCCCTGGGTCATCATGACCTGGTCGGGGGAGACCTCGACCTTGTTGACCCGCTTCAGCTTCTCGGCAATAGCCTCCCTAGCCTCGGCGTCGGAGGCGTAGACCGTGTACTCCTCCTCTATAGCTTTCCTCAGTTCGTCCTTCAGCTCAGGGCATAAGGCGTAGTCCTGATCGGCCAGCCATAGGGGGATGACGTCCGGGGAGTCCCGGTGCCACTTGACTCCGCGGACGGCGAGCCTGCTCTCGACGGTCGGCTTACCCCAAACACTATTCTTAGGCATTCATATCACTGACAGGGTACAAGGGTGCGACCGTTGTCTAATATGAATTGTGATCAATCATAGATTGGCAGGGTTCGGCTTTCGGTGAGAAGCCACGTGGACGATGAGGATACAAGGATGTTCAGGTATTTCACGGGGCACACGGAGACATTCTGTTCATCAAAACAGGACGGCTCCGCCGGTGTCCACGCCACAGACCGCCGGCTGGGCGTCGGCGACTCTTTCCCGCAGCACCCCGAGTAAAGGCTCGACATCTTCCTTTTGCTGTAACGTGAAGGCCACCTCGCCGAACATCGCCATAGTGAAGACGTAGCCCTCCGTGTCTGTGGCGTCGAAGACCCTCCTCAGCCTCGGCGTCACGAGGCCGACGTGCTCCGTGAACCGGCGGCTGTAGCTCATGAACCTCTCGGGGGTCAGCTCCCTGTGGAGCTCGTCTACGTAGCTGCCGCCCAGCTCGTTGATCCTGCGCCGCAGCTCTGGGTCCCCGAGGGCCTTCTTGGTGGGTATGGGCCCGTAGTGGAGGTAGATCACGGAGAGCTCGTCGCTGCACGGGTAGAGCATGCCCTCACCGACGCCCGGCGCACCAGGCTTGTAGAGGACGCCGAAGCCGCCGATGTCCGCCGCGAAGACGCTGCCGAGGCCGGTGCCGCACTCGATCTCGGCCACATGAGCGATCTGGGCGGCCTCCACCCTGGTGAGCCCCGTGTCGAGGGCATGGTTGAGGGCGAGGCTGAGGCAAATGGCGCCGCCGCCGCTGCTGCCGAACCCCGCGGTGATGGGGGTCTCGATGGTGTGCTCGACGACGACACGGTAGGGCTCGGAGAGCATGGGAAGATACCTGCTGATGACGTTCTCAGAGATCACCGCGTCCCTCATCTCCTCGCCGTTTATATACACCCTGTGGCCGGGCTCATCCGAGGGCTCAGCCTTGACCGTCGTGTAGGTTCCCTGGGTGAGGCTGACGCCTGAACCCCTGGCGCCTTTCAATTCTGGGTCCTTCGGCTCGACGCATATCTGGAAGAGGCCCGTTAGGTGACCCGGGGCGAAGGCTCTGGCTGTCCTCATGACGTACCTGGGAAAAAGCGAGTCTGAGCTGAAAAAAGTTGTGAGAGCCTAATGGGTGACGGCGTAGGTCTTCTGGGTTGTCCGCCACTCTGACGCCTGTGGATGAAAGGGTTAGAGGAGAGACTTGTAGTCGAAAGGCTTGCTGGGGTCGACCACGGGCGCGTCGACCTCGAAGAGGTCCGTGTATTTGAGGCCGGAGCCCGTGTTGAAGAGCACGACCCGCTCGTCCCTGTCGACGCCGCCGCTGGCTAGCATCTTCTTCAGCGCCGCCAGCGTGGCTGCCCCCTCGGGGCACGCGAAGATCCCTTCCGCCTCGCTGATCTGGCTCACGCTGTCCATGATCTCCTGGTCGGTGACGCTTACGCAGGCGCCTCCGCTCTCGCGTGCGGCCCTCAGCACCAGGAAGTCACCGAGCGCCTTTGGGACCCTGAGCCCCGCCGCCAGCGTATGGGGGTTCTGGAAGTACTCGCTCTCATCCTTACCCTCCTCGAACGCCTTCACGATGGGCGCGCAGCCCTCCGCCTGGACGCTGATCATCCTAGGACGCTCGCCGCCGATCCAGCCCAGCTCCTCCAGCGCGTCGAAGACCTTCCACATGCCGATGATGCCTGTGCCGCCGCCCGTGGGGTAGAC
>CAZQOX010000236.1:0-2623 GCA_964594895.1 uncultured Candidatus Bathyarchaeia archaeon | reverse complement strand
GTCAAGACCAGCAAGATGCTCATGGAGTGCCCCGAGGTCAAGGAGCTCGACATGAACCCGATCCTCGCCTACCCCGAGGGTGCCCGCATTGTCGACGGCAGGATAATAATGTAGGCTCCCTCCAACACATCTCTAAACGTCTTCACTCGATTACCTTAGCAAACCCGGTTTTGTCACACCGCGAATAAATGGTTGTAGGTCCCACCGGTTCACGGGACACATGGGAACATACTTCAAGGCCTTAAACGACAAGGAAGAGGCGATGCTCCTCTACAACCAGGTGAAGATGCTGCTCGGCTTCATATGCGTCGTCATATCCTCCGAGTACCTCTACGTCTTAATCGCGGGGGCGAGGGGAGGAGCCCTCTACGTGGCCGATCTCCTCGCGTTGCTGGCGGTGGGCTGCATCCTCATCAGGGAGGGGCTCCGGCATACGCTGAGGCTCGTCGAGCTATACGGGTTCTAGCGAAGGAGCCGCGCCGAGCCTCCACCTTCTGACGGTCAAAGCCAGGTTCAACAGAACCAATGCACCGACGACAAGAGTGGCGGCGGTCACCAACGTCTCTCCCCTTCCCTCCGCCACCAGGTCGATCAACCTGACCAGGTCCCCCCTCAACGTGAAGCCTGCCTGAACCAGGCCCGGTGGCCCGGTCTCCACGGTGGGACGGCCCGATACCTCGCCGTAGGTCTCCCCGCCGCTCACGTAGCTTACCTTGGCCGGCCTCAGATTGAAAACGCCGGCGCGGCTGAGCGTCACGCTGTAGCTGAGGGTCTCCGTAGCGCCTGGCGCCAACGAGGCGATGGACTTTGTGTCGGAGCCCCCTATGTTGGAGGCGTACGCGTAGCCTATGAGCGTATAGCCGTCGTCTATCTCAACGTCCTGTACAGCGCTGTTTCCCATGTTGGTAACCGAGACGGTGACCTCGACCTGGGAGCCGGTCGCCGCCCTGTCCCTGCTCGCCGTCTTGGATACGCTCAGCCTCGGAGGCAGGGGGCGGTCCAGCGTCATCCTCAGGGTGTCAGCTGTGACGCTCGTCCCCCCCTCATAGGTCACGTTCCCGAAGCTCTCTATCATGAAACCGTACATGGGCAGCAGCGGCGAGGCTTGGGGGAGGTTGGAGAAGAAACTTATCGCTACCCTGAGCTCGTCCTCGGCGCTTGTCTGGTTAGGCGCCATCAAAGTGATGAAGCTGGCGTCGGAATCCCTGCTGTAGCTTGGAATGGACCCTAGGCCCAGCAGCTCGGCGAGGTCGACGCTTTGCCCAGGGCCCTCGGCTGCGGCGCCTTCTTCCCAGTAGTGGCCGCTGGCCGCGAACCCGAGGGGCTCCTCGAAGAGGACTCTCAGGTCCTCCATGAACATGTCGAGCATGGGGTCCTCCGGCAGCATGAACATGAAGGGCTCCAGCCGGATGAACCCCGACACGAATACGGAGCCGTCGGCAGAGCCCTCGCCGGCCCCCGGGACCAGAGCTCCGTTGGAGACGGCCTCCTCCACGCCCTCGACTAGGCCCCCGTGTTCCTTTATGCCGTTGAGAAACTTTTCAGCCATCTCGGCGGCGTCGGCGTCGCTGTAGCCCACAACCGCCGTCATTCTTGGCAGCGTCGCCTCGTCGAGCCGGGTCTCAGGGAGCTCGAAGGCCTGCAGCGTGACGAGCTCGACGCCGATTCTCTCTTCCAGCAGAGCCTTTATCTGGGTTGAGCTCTGCCTCGCCTCCTCGGGAGGGGTGTCCGCGTAAAATACCGCGTACACCGTGTCTGGCGCCAGGTTCAGGAACGATTCGGTGTCCAGCCCCTCGGGGAGAGGCAGCAGGCTAAGCAGGTTGGCTGACCTTATCTCCTGGGACACGACTATGGCGGCTACCACGTCGTCGGGGATGTCGGCGTCCTCCGTCTCAACGAACAAGTTGATGAGGCCGACGTGTCCCTCGCCGTCTGTCCCCGCGACGATCTGCTCCACGTAGACGCCTTCGCCGAGGTCTATGAACTGTCCCTCCGCTGGGGCCACGGTCGCCCCCAGCAGGATGAAGGCGACGAACAGCGTCTTCACGGCAGCCACCGTGCTTGGCTGATTAGCTTGAAGGCTGGACGGCAGCTCAGGCATGAACCTCTGACCGATCCTGCCCGCCTCCACACCGATCAAGGCTCCCACGAGCACTATCAGGGGCTTCAAGGCAACCCAGGTGAGCGCCCTATACGCGTACCCCATGATGAAGTCCACCCCGATCTCCTGCTCCGCCCCCTCGCCGATCATGTTGAGCACGTCCAACGCGACGTCTCCTAGCATGGGTGTCTCCAGGAGCCGGGTCAACGTCATGCCCTCGGGTATGGGCGACACCAGCCCCAGGGCCTCCTCGCCCTCAACGTCCTCCATCACCTGCCGGACGTTCATAGCCACCCCGAAGACGGATAAAGCCAGCATGGGGACGACGAGAAGCCACACCAGGAGCATGGTCAGGACGCCCCCCAGACGCCTCCTGACTATGAGGCCGCCGATGAACGCCACCGCCAGCCAGACGAAGAGCACGGCAGGGTACCTGAGGGGGTCCGCAAGGAGCAGGTAAGCGAGGGTGAGGGCGACGTAGAACTGCGTCCCGAGGACTGGGGTGAGCCAGAGCCCGATGAG
>CAZQOX010000235.1:0-2627 GCA_964594895.1 uncultured Candidatus Bathyarchaeia archaeon | reverse complement strand
CCGCAAGAAGATGCGGTACAAGAGCAAGGACTACACGCTGAGGCTGAAGAGGCGTCTGGAGAAGAAGGACCTCCTGGGGGGCGCACCCATGGGCAGGGGCCTCGTCCTCCAGAAGGTGGGCATCGAGAGCAAGCAGCCCAACAGCGCCATCCGTAAATGCGTCAGGGTGCAGATCATCAAGAACGGTAAACTCGTCACGGCGTTCCTTCCGGGCGACGGCGCCCTCAACTACGTTGACGAGCACGACGAGGTCACAATCGAGGGCATCCACGGGCCGCGTTCAAGGTCCATGGGCGACATCCCCGGCGTCAGGTACAAGGTCAGCGCCGTCAACGGCACGCCCCTGAAGCTCCTCGTTCTGGGTAGAGTCCAGAAGCAGATGCGCTGAGCGTCAACACTCGTGATGGGCCTTCGCGGCGCCCCCCGTTTTCTCTGTCTCCTCGATGAAGTAGGTCAGCGGCACGTTCATCAGCAGCAGAGCCGCGGCGATGTAGAAGCAAAGCTTGACGCCGTACTCGGTCATGACCATGGTCATGAGTATGGGTCCTATCACGGAGCCTAGGTCGAAGAACGTCCTGTAGGCGCCTATCGCAGCCCCGCGCTGCGACGGGCCCACCGCCTCGGCTGAGATCACCGGGCCGACGATCCATATCGCCCCCGACGTGAAGCCTATTATGCATATCACGGCGGCCAAGGCGAAGAACGTAGAGAATAGGCTCATCACCACGACCATGATCGCCGTAGCCGTCATCCCGAACATGAGCACCGGCTTCCTCCCGACCCTGTCCGAGATCGAGCCCATCGTGAACATGGCGACGACGAAGCCCAGCGAACGGGCGCCCATCATGTACCCCACGTCCGCGAGGCTGAAGCCGAGGACACCCCTCGCGAAAAGAGGGACTATTGTAATGATCAACCCGTTGGTCATTATGAACTCGGCTAGGATCGCGGCCGCCATTATCATCAGCGTCTTGTTCCTCAGCACGCCGACGACCTCCCCCATGGTCAGCGGCTTACTCGTCGGCCCCCGAACGGTCTCCCTCCTGATGTGAGGCGGGACGACGAAGAGCAGCAGGGCGGCGACCGAGAGCGCCGAAGCGGCTACGAACCCGCCGCGCCACCCGAGCTCCTGCACGAGCTTTCCGCTCACCGCGGAGCCGATGATCGTCCCTATGAACTCTATCCCCTGGAAGACCCCCATCGCCGTGCCGCGTTTCTCTGCTCCGAACAGGTTCACGATGAACGTCATGGAGACCGCGAAGAAGAAGGGCGCCCCGAAGCCGTTCACCGCCCTGACGAAGACCAGATGCACAGGGTTGTTCACGAACACCAGCATGATGTTCCCCACCACGTTCAGTGCAAGCCCAAAGACCATGGGCCTGTAGTAGCCGAGCTTCGACGAGACGTAGCCGCTCGGAATCTCTAGCACCACCCTGCTGATCCAGTAGCCTGAGACGGCGTACCCTATCCAGACGCCGGTAGCCCCTACCTCCTCGGCGAACAGCGAGAGAATCGGGTTCGTCACCATTATGCTGAGCATGGAGAGGAAGGCCACGACGCATAACAGGTAGTAGGACGTCGAGTATCCCTTAAGCAACAAGATGCCTATTCTGGTTCTGCACTCCGATTTAAAACCTGCTGGGCGTTGACAACGCTTTTATTTAGGTAACCCTTTCAAAGTCACTGCACTCACGAAGTGGTCAAATGAGCGAAGACGAAGCACAGGTACAGGACGAGGGGATCAAGCTCTTCGGCGAGTGGAGCTTCGACGGAATCGACGTCCGCGACATCGGCCTGAAACGCTACCTGAACCTGGAGCCGGTGTGGCTCCCCCACAGCGGCGGCAGGCACGAGGCACGCAGGTTCAGGAAGAGCAGGCTCAACATCGTGGAGCGTTTCATCAACAGCCTCATAAAGCCCGGGTCCAGCGGAGGCGAGAAGAGCAGAATCACCAACAGCGTCCAGACGGCTTTCAAGATAATCAACCTGAAGACCGGGAGAAACCCCGTCGAGGTGCTCGTGAGAGCCATCGAGAACGTCTCGCCCAACGAGGACACCACCCGCATCGGGTACGGAGGCGTCGTTTACAGGCTCGCCGTGGACATCAGCCCCCAGAGGCGCATCGACATCGCGCTGCGGTTCATAGTGCGAGGCATAAAGGAGCAGACCTTCGGCAACCGCAAGACCCTTGAGGAGATCGTCGCGGATCAGCTGATCGGAGCCGCCAACAACGAAGGCAACAACTTCGCGATCCGTCGGAAGCAGGAGGTCGAGCGGATAGCCCTCTCATCGAGGTAAACCCGTCTTCAACACATACTCCTTGAACCCGATTCTCATCCCGGTATCTCACAGCAGGCTGCCTGCGGCGAACCCCACCAAACCAACCAGCATCAGGTATAGAACCCTGTTCTTCACCGTCCTGCTGTTCTCGCGGGTTGGCTCCGTGACTAGACCATACGCGCTGTAGAGAAGCCCGAGGTCCGTCACGGCCACGAAAGGCAGATACCAAGCTGAGACGAGTCTCAGGGCGTAGGGTATTAAAGATGAGGCAGCAGCCGCCACGTAGAATGTCGACGCGACGACGCTCGCCGTCCTCGGGCCCTTCGAGACGGCGACGGTGTTGACGC